>NZ_JARUXD010000024.1:0-47562 GCF_030433875.1 Curtobacterium sp. PsM8
CCCCCCCCCGCCCCGGGGGGGGGCCGCCCGGCCCCCCCCCCCCCCCCGCGGGCGGGGGCGCCCCCCACCCCGGGGCGGGGGCCCCCCCCGCCCGTCGTCGTGTCCGTTCGTCAGGAGCGACGCAGGCGTCGACGGAGGACGGTCAGGAGACCGCCCAGGCCGAGGAGCACGCCCGCGGCGGCAGTGGCCGTGCCGACCTCGGCACCCGTGTAGGCGAGCCGATCGGGGAGTGCTGCCGTCGCCGTCGGGCTGCTGGTCGGCGTCGGTGCGGTGGTCGCGGACGGGGTACCCGGCAGGGATCCGGCGCCGGGGGCGGGATCGACGCCGGGCGCCGGGTCCGTGCCGGGCTCCGGGTCGGTGCCCGGGTCGGGGTCGGGTCCGGGCTCGGGGCTGGGGTCGGTGCCCGGGTCGGTGCCGGGGTCGGTGCCCGGATCCGTCCCGGGATCGGTGCTGGCGTCGGCGACGACGACGTGCACCGCGCGGGGGCCTGCCGGCTGGTTCGCCGCCGAGACGCCGTAGAGCTCGAGGTCGTGCTCGCCGACCTGCAGGTCGGCGGCGCACGACCACGTGCCGGGCTGGGGGGCGTCCTCGCCGGCGGCGTCCGCTTCGCAGAGCACGTCGGTACCTCGGACGACCACGACGTGGGCACCGGGCTGCGCGGTGCCGGCCAAGTCGGAACCGACCGTGATCGTCGTCTCGGTGAGCTCCGGAGCCGTGAACTCCCCGCGGGTGACGACGTCGAAGTCGGAGCCGGCGTCGCCGAGACGGAGTGCGGAGGACCCGGGGGTCTGCTCGAGCGTCAGTCCGTTGCCGGGGGAGAGCGCGTCGTCCGCGACGAACCGGAGGGAACCGTCGGCACCCGCGACGGTGCGCATGGTGAGGCACCGTGACGGGTCCGTGGCGTCGATGACGATCGCGTAGGGCAGACCCGGTCCGTTGAGCGGGCTGAAGCACCGATCGCCGATGACCAGCGGACCGGTGGCGCCCGGCTCCGAGTGGAGCACGGCGTCGGCGGTGGCGGCGTTCGTGTGAGCCTGCTCGACGCCGTCGACGGTGCCCACGGCGACGAACCCGTTCGAGCCGGCGAGGCGGAGCGTGCTGGTGACCGTCGAGTCGGACGTGGTCGCGTCGACGACGGTCTGGGCGGAAGCCGACGTGGAGACGGCGAGGAGCGGGGCGGTCGCGAGGAGGGGGACGGCGACGAGCCCGGCCATGGTCGTGGTGCGGCGCATGGTGTGCTTTCGATGGAGGGCCAGGAACCCCAATACTGTATGAGATATGTGGGATCGCAATCGACCATCAGGTGCGAGGTGATCCGCGGCCGCGCAGGGAACGGAGGTAGGCTCGACGGGTGGCAGTGAAGCAGGTGGACCCCATCGATGTCGTCCTCGTCGGGGGAGGGATCATGAGCGCCACGCTCGCCGCGATCATCCACCGGCTCGAGCCGGACTGGAAGATCCGCGTCTACGAGCGGCTCGGCTCGGCCGCGCAGGAGTCCTCGAACCCGTGGAACAACGCCGGGACGGGTCACTCTGCACTCTGCGAGCTGAACTACACGCCGGAGCTGCCGGACGGTCGTGTCGAGATCGCGAAGGCCGTGACGGTCAACGAGCAGTTCCAGGTGTCGCGCCAGTTCTGGTCGCACCTGGTCGAGGACGGCACCCTGCCCGACCCGAAGAGCTTCATCAACCCGACACCGCACATCTCGTTCGTCTGGGGTGCGGACAATGTCGCCTACATGCGTGCCCGCTACGACGCCATGAAGGACCACCCGCTGTTCGCCGGGCTCGAGTACAGCGAGGACGCCGAGCAGATCCGCAAGTGGGCGCCGGCGCTCATCCCGGGCCGTAAGAAGGACCAGCCGATCGCGGCGACCTACTCGGCGGCCGGCTCGGACGTCGACTTCGGCTCGCTGACCCGACAGCTGTTCGACCGGCTCGAGATCGACGGGCTCGAGTTCGAGCCGTCGCACCGCGTCACGAAGATCGTCCGCTCGAAGGTGTCCGACGGCTGGGTGCTCGACGTCCGCAACGAGGTCGGTCGCACCAAGCAGCGCATCGCGGCGGACTTCGTCTTCGTCGGTGCGGGTGGTGGTGCCCTGCAGCTGCTGCAGAAGTCCGGCATCCCGGAGATCCGCGGCTACGGCGGGTTCCCGGTGTCCGGCGAGTTCCTCCGCACCGATGACCCCGAGGTGGTGCAGAAGCACTCGGCGAAGGTCTACGGCAAGGCGAGCGTCGGTGCTCCGCCGATGTCCGTGCCACACCTCGACACCCGCATCGTCGACGGCAGCGCCTCGCTGATGTTCGGCCCGTACGCCGGGTTCAGCCCGAAGTTCCTCAAGCAGGGCTCGGTCCTCGATCTGTTCGCCTCGATCCGGCCGCACAACCTACGGCCGATGCTCAGCGTCGCGTTCTCGAACTTCGACCTGGTCCGGTACCTGATCGGGCAGCTCCTGGCGTCCAAGCAGACCAAGTTCGACGCCCTCCGCGACTTCATGCCCGCAGCCGAGCCCGAGAACTGGCACCGGATCACGGCCGGCCAGCGCGTCCAGGTCATCAAGCCGGACAAGGACAAGGGCGGCGTCCTGCAGTTCGGGACCGAGGTCATCACGTCGGCGGACGGCTCGATCGCCGGGCTGCTCGGGGCCTCGCCGGGTGCGTCGACGGCGGTGCCGATCATGCTGAGCATGCTCCGCAAGTGCTTCCCGGACCGGTGGGACGGCTGGCAGCCCACGGTGCGGAAGATGGTCCCGACCTACGGGCAGGACCTCGGCGACGACGCCGCGCTGGCGGACGCCACACTCGACCGCACTGCGGCGGTGCTCGGACTGCACCGCTGACTTCGGTCGCCTTGCGCCGCGTTCGAACGTGTGTTCGAATGGGTGCATGCGGTGGGACGGGCAGGCGATCACGGCCGAGCGGAGCGACATGCTCTCCGGGCTCGAGTCGAACAGCGGGTTCGTCCGGAGTGTGACGACCCCGGAGTTCGCCGGCGTGACGTTCCACGAAGTCCTGGCGAAGTCGGCGCTGAACAAGGTCGGGGGAGCGGACGGCGGCACCTGGGGGATGACGATCAACCCCTACCGCGGCTGCAGCCACGCGTGCGTGTACTGCTTCGCCCGCCCGACCCACACCTACCTGGAGTTCGACGGTGGCGCGGACTTCGACCAGCAGATCGTCGTGAAGACGAACGTGGCGGACGTCCTGACGCGCGAACTCGCGAAGCCGAGCTGGGACCGGCACCCGGTGGCCCTCGGCACGAACACCGATCCGTACCAGCGGGCCGAGGGGCGCTACCGCCTGATGCCCGGCATCATCCAAGCGCTGGCGGAGTCGGGGACGCCCTTCAGCATCCTCACCAAGGGCAGCCTGCTCCGCCGGGACATCCCGCTGCTGGTCGAAGCGGCGAAGTCCGTGCCGGTCGACATCGCCATGTCGATCGCGGTGTACGACGACGACCTGCAGCAGTCCGTCGAACCGGGGACACCGACGACCTCGGCCCGCCTGGCGACCGTCCGTGCCGTCCGTGACGCCGGACTCGACTGCTCGGTCTTCCTCATGCCGGTCCTGCCCTACATCACGGACACCCGCGCCCACCTGCAGGACGCGGTCGGACGCGCCGCGGCGTCGGGCGCCACGAGCCTGATGTACTCGGCGCTGCACCTCAAGCCGGGCATCAAGCCGTGGTGGTACGAGTGGCTCGGCCGCACCCACCCGGACCTGGTCGGCCGGTACCGGGCGATGTACCTCGACAACACCTACGCGCCGAAGGACTACCGGCGGTGGCTGGCGGAGCGGGTCCGCCCGATCCTCCGCGAGCACGGGCTGTCCCTCGGGCAGGTCGACCCCGCCACCGGGTCGATGGGCTTCTCGGACGACGCCGTCCCGCGCACGTCCGACCAGTCGCCGTTGAAGCGCGCCGACCCCGGGTACGCCCAGCGGGCCGAGTACCGACCGACGAACGGGCGGCAGCCGGCGCAGGCTGTTGCACCGTCGTCGCTGTCCCCGTCGCTGTCCCCGTCGCTGTCGCCGACGTCGACCCCGGTCCGACCGACGTCGTCCGGCACCGGCGGGCCGCGCCTGTTCTGAGGCGCCGGAGGTCCGCGAGCCCGTGTCCGGGGGACAGCAGAGGGTCGGTGGTCGCCGGTACCATGGTCCGGTCTGCCGTCTGAGGACCTGATCGGGGTACACAACCTCGTGCATCGTGGTTGGATCGATGGTGGCGCCCCTGCCGCTGAACGGCCTCCCGAACGGTCGTCGGCGGTGGAGAGCACTCGCTGGCCGGGTGCTCCGTGACCCCTCGACCGCACGGAAGGACAGCCCCGGTGCTCGGCATCCCCACGCATCTCGCCCCCCGGGTGAACGCGTGGTCGACGGTGCGCGCCTTCCACGCGGCGGCGATCGGGTCCCTCGTGGCCGCGGCGCTGCTGTTGGTCCTCTACCGTCTCGACGCCCCGAACGACCACATCCTCGGCGCCGTCCTGGCCGTCGTGCCGATGCTCGTCATGATCGCCGTGCACACCCACGTCGGCACGTGGCGGTCCGGAGCGGCCTTCCTCGTCGTCGGGGGCATCTGCGCGTGGTGGTTCGCCACCGTCGTGCAACGTGAACTCGCCGACGTCCCCTGGGTCAGCTCCTACCTGCTGTCCTTGGTCGTCGTGCCGCTCGTCCTCATCGGCGGATCGGGGAGTGGCACCCTCCGTGTCGTCCTCTGGTCGGTGTCCGGCTTCACCGTCGGGAGGGTCGTGACCTCCGTCGCCGCCGCACGCTCCGGCGGCCCCGACCACCCCCTCGTGCTCGCCTGGGTGACGCTCGGCTTCGTCATCGCGCTCGTCGTCGCCGTCAGCCGCTCGACCGCGCGGTCCGAGCGCGTCCAACCCGAACTGCTGCGGTCCGCCCGTGAGGAACACGTCACCGCGTACCGCGCCGGCATCGAGGCCGAAGCCGCCGCGATCCTGCACGACACGATCCTGAACCACCTCAACGCCATCGCCCTCGCACCGGCCGGACCGATGGACGAGCACCTCGCCCGGACCATGGAGTCCGACGTCGCGATGCTCACCGGCCGGGCCTGGCTCGCAGGGGACGCCGCCGCGTCGGACGGCGCCGATGCGGCCGACGCCGCGTCCGAAGCGGTCACCGCGTTCGAGCGGATGATCGACGAGCAGCGGGCCACGGGCCTCCAGGTCGCCGTGACGGGCGACCCGTCGTCCGTCGGGCGGCTGGACCCGCGGGCCATGACCGCCGTCGTCCGCGCCGTCGGGCAGTGCCTGGCGAACGTCCTCAAGCACGCCGGCACCGACACCGCCGAGGTCAGCGTCTTCGACGACGGTGCGGCCTGCACCGTGATGGTGGTCGACGACGGGCGCGGGTTCGACGAGCAGGCGACCGGCGCCGACCGGATGGGCCTGCGGAACTCCGTCCGCGAACGCATCGGCCGCGTCGGCGGCGACGTCCAGGTGTGGTCGTCGCCCGGTTCCGGCACGAGCGTGATGATGAGCGTCCCGTACGCGGCGACGATCGGCTCCGCGCCGGTCGTGCACCTCGCCGGTGACGGCGACGTGGAGCGTGCGTCGTGACCGCCGGCCGCGCGGACCGCGGTCGCGGCAGCGGCAGCGGACGCCGGACCGCTCAGCAGTACGACCCGCTCGGCGCGATGGGTTCCCGACCCCTCGCGGTCGTGATCGGTGCCGGCGGGGTGCTCTGGGCGAGCCTGGTGTCCCTGTTCGACCGCGACGTCGTCGGCACCCCGACGGTCAGTGCCCTGACCGTCCTGCTGCTGGCGGCCTCCGCGGTGGTGGTGATCAGCGCCTCCAGTCCGTTCCGTGCGCCGTTCCCGCGCTGGGCGTTCGTCGCCCACGTCGGGTTGCTCGCCGCCGCGACGGTGACCAGTTCGGCAGCGCAGTGGGGGCCGGACCGTTCCCTCGTCAACGACTTCATGGTCCTGCTGTGCGCGGTCGGCATCGTCGAGGTCGCGCCGTACCGGCCGTGGGTGGACCTGGTCGTCGGCGGGCTCGTCCTGGCGGTGGTCAACGGCGTGACCGCCGGGACGGTCGCTGCGGTGTACCCGGCCGGCGTTCCGGTGTCCGTGGCCGCGTTCCTGGCGGCTGCGCCGACCCTGGTCCTGACCGCCGCGGCCGCCGTGTTCGCGCGGACCTTCGCCGGTCTGGCGGAACGGGTCCAGATCCGTGCCGGGTCCTACTCCGTCGAGCGGGCTGAACGGGACGGCATCACCGCGAGCGTCCAGCAGGACCGGTCCACGATCCTGGCGCGCGACGTCGCACCGTTCTTCGCCGAGCTCCGGACCCGCGCCTCGATCACCGACGCCGACCGTGCTCGAGCCCGCGCGATCGCCGACGGCATCCGCCAGGGGATGGTCGCCGAGGCGGACCGCACCTGGCTCGAGTACGCCGTCCGGGTGTCGGGCGACGCAGCGGCGACCGTGCACGACCCGGAGGGACTGGCGTCCGCCATGGACGCGGACCAGCGGACCGTCGTCCGGACGTTCGTCCGGGCGCTGCTCGGCGCCGCGACGGTCGACCCGGCCGGCGTCCGGGTCACGGTCGCCCCCGTCGGCGCGCTCGCGCCCGGCCTGGGTGCGGACGGGCCAGCGGCCAGACCGACGGCCGGTGCGGCGGGCCCGACGACGCCGCGGGTCGGGATGACCTTCGACGTCGTGGTCGCGGACTCCGACGTCGGGATCCACCGGACCTTCGACCCCTACTTCGCCGTGCTCCGCGTGACGTTCCCCGACACCGACGTCGCCGTCCGACCATCGTCACTGACATTAAGGTTCTCGTATGACCAGCACTGACCCGAACCGTCTCACGGAGGGCGGTCCGTCGATGCCGACCCCGGGTTCGCGACGGGTGCGCCTGGCCATCCTCGACGACCACGAGGTCCTGCTCGACAGCCTGTCGAGCTGGATCGCGGTGAACGCCTTCGACTTCGACCTGGCCCTCACCGCCCACACCTGGCTCGAGATGGTGCACAGCGACAGCTTCCCGACCGACCTGGTGTTCCTCGACTTCCAGCTCAAGGAGCCCGTCTCCATCGAGGCCCGGGTGCGCACCTGCCGTGCCGCTGGTGCGAAGGTCATCGTGCTCTCCAGCGTCGACGCGCGTGAGTCCCGCGACCGGTCGCTCGCCGCCGGCGCGGCCGCGTTCCTGTCGAAGTCCCTGCCGATGCGCGAGGTCATGGACATCGCGCGCGAGGTCATGGGCGTCGCCCGCGAGACCCCCGCGCAGCGCGAGTGGCGGCCGTTGCCCACCGGCGCGAGCGCCCACCAGCGGCCGAAGCTCAGCCACGGTGAAGAGGAAGCGCTCCGCCTGTACGTCTCCGGCTACTCCACCAACGAGGTCGCCGCGCAGATGAACGTGCAGTACGAGACCGCGAAGACCTACCTGCGGCGCGTCCGCGAGAAGTACGCCAAGGTCGGCCGCCCGGCGTCGAAGAAGTCCGACCTGATCCGTCGTGCGGCGGAGGACGGGTTCCTCGCGTAGTGGCGAAGCTCTACTTCCGCTTCGGCGCGATGAACAGCGGCAAGAGCACCGGACTCCTGCAAGCCGCCTACAACTACGAGGAACGCGGCCAGCGGGTCCTGCTCGCGAAGCCCGCCGTCGACACGAAGGGTGACCGCGAGATCGTCTCGCGGCTCGGCGTCACCCGGACCGTCGACGTGGTCCTGCCCGCCGACGTGGACGTCCGTGCCGCCGTCGCCGAGGCCGGTGCCACCGACCCGGAGTCCGCCCGCCTGGACGGCATGGTCCGCCCGGTCAGCTGCGTGCTCGTCGACGAGGCCCAGTTCCTCACCCCCCGCCAGGTCGACGACCTGCTGCGGATCGCCGTCCTCGACCAGATCCCGGTCCTGGCGTACGGCATCCGCACCGACTTCCGCACCGAGGCGTTCCCCGGCAGCCGGCGGTTGCTCGAGGTCGCGCACTCCCTCGAAGAGCTCAAGACGATCTGCCGGTGCGGCCGCAAGGCCGTGTTCAACGCGCGGAAGATCCACGGACAGTTCGTCTTCGACGGATCGCAGGTCGCCATCGACGGCGCCGACGTCGAGTACGAGTCGCTCTGCGCCAACTGCTACCTCACCGAGTCCGGTGGGCGGCTGGACGGCGCGAGCGGGCGCTGACGCTCCGTCCCGGACTGTTGACGCTCCGTCCCGGACTGTTGACGCTCCGTCCCGGACTGGAGGCGCGGAATGGTCTCGGGGCGGCTCACGTTGGCTCCGACATGAGTGACGCACCCCTGCACCTTTCCGTCCTCGACCTCGCCACGCGCGAGTATGGCCAGTCCAACACCGAAGCCCTGCAGGGCTCGATCGACATGGCCGTGCGGGCCGAGCAACTCGGCTACGAACGGATCTGGGTCGCCGAGCACCACGGCATGCCGGGCATCACCTCGTCCGCACCCGCCGTGCTGCTGAGCGCCGTCGGAGCCGCGACCTCCACCATCCGGATCGGGTCCGGTGGCGTGATGCTGCCCAACCACGCACCCCTCGTCATCGCCGAGCAGTTCGGCACCCTCCGCGCCCTGTACGGCGACCGCGTGGACCTCGGCATCGGTCGGGCACCCGGTACGGACGGCGCGACCGCGATGGCGCTGCGCCGCACCGACCGCCTGGACGTCGACGACTTCCCGCAGCAGCTCGCCGACCTGATCGGGTTCTTCACCGGCATGGAGGAGTCGAACCCGCTCTCCCGGATCCGCGCCGTCCCCGGCTACGGCGACGTGCCCGAGTTCTGGCTGCTCGGTTCCTCCGGGTACAGCGCGCAGGTCGCCGGTGCACTCGGCATCGCCTTCGCGTTCGCCCACCACTTCGCCTCGGACAACACCGAAGCGGCACTGGCGCTCTACCACCAGTCGTTCCGGCCGTCGCGCTTCCGGTCGGAGCCCCTCGCCCTCATCGGCGTGCAGGTCGTCACCGATGAGGACCCCGCCGTGGTCGAGGAGCAGAGCGCCCCGGGCATGATCTCCTTCATCAGGATGCGTCAGGGCACGAAGCCGGAGCCGGTGTCCATGGACGAGGCGCGGGCTTACCAGTTCTCGGACCTGGAGCGTCGGTTCATCGCCGCACGCACCGAGCGTCAGGCGTACGGCACGCGCGAGCAGGTCGCAGCGAAGATCAACGACCTGGTCGAGTCGACCGGGGCGGACGGTGTCATCGTCGCTCCGGGTGCCGCACAGGCGCGCTACCGGCACCAGGCGCTCGAGGTCGTCGCCGGGCTGCACGGCGACGGGCGTCTGGTCCGCCCGGGCGTCGCGGTGGCGTAGGGGAGCGGCTGGCGCTGCTGCTGGCGCTGCCCGCTCGGCCTGGCTTGCGCTGCGCCGGTTCGGCCTGGACACGCGCTACCGGAACCGGTTCGCACCGCGGGAAACCCTGGTGCGGACCGGTTCTTGTTGTGCGGCGACCCAGCCGGCACACCGGCCCGGGTCGCACTGCGCCGGTTCGGCATGGACAGGCACTACCGGAACCGGTTCGCACCGCGGGAAGCCCTGGCGCGGATCGGTTTTCGTTGTGCGGCGACCCGGCCGGCGGCCAAGCGGGACGACGGCTGATCCGGAAACAAGGACAGCCCGCGGATAAGCAGAACGGCCCTGGTTCCGAGTGGAACCAGGGCCGTGGCTGTCGGGGTGACAGGATTTGAACCTGCGACCTCGTCGTCCCGAACGACGCGCGCTACCAAGCTGCGCCACACCCCGCGGTGTGATCACTCCGTTCCCGGAGCAACCCCAGAAGTCTATCCGATGTTCGGGGGTGCTCACGACCACGCGATGTCGGCCGGGCGCGTCGCGGGCTGCCGCGTTCAGTCGGACCACACGGCCGGGCCTCGGAACACCGCTGCGGTCGCAGACGCCCCCGGACCGGCGCTGTCGCCACCGACCCGCGCGGACGCAAGCAGAGCGGCGGGGTGCCCGAGGACCGGCCTGGCGCCTACCGACGCGGCGCGGGAACAGGGAGATGCGCGCAACCGGCCCGAGACCGCAGCGGTCGTGGGAACCAGGTCACGCGGGGGTCCGACCCACGACCCCCTCCGGCGCCCGGCTGTGGATCCGGCGGAGAGGTCCTCGACGGACCCGATCGGGACGCACGTGACCACCAGTTGCACAGGTGACAGCCGAGAGGCCGACCTGCGATACGGACCCCGGTGTGGCTCAGGCTCGGGCGGTGAGGGTGACGACCACGGCCTCAGGCCGGACGGCGAACCGGATCGGCGCGTAGATCGAGGTACCGAGCCCGGCCGAGACGTTGAGCCACGACCAGTGCGTCCGGTTCTGCCACTGGTGCAGTCCGCTGGCGTACCGACGGGGGAGGTCCGAATTCGTCACCAGTGCCCCGACTCCGGGGACGGCGACCTGGCCGCCGTGGGTGTGCCCGGCGAACACGACGTCCGCGCCCTGCGTGACGAAGGCGTCCAACACTCGACGGTAGGGCGCATGCGTGACGCCGATGGAGACGGGGGAGGGGCCGGTTTCGTCCTCGGACCAGGGGACCTCGGAGCGCATCTCGTCGACGTTGGCCGGCAGCAGGTCGAGACGGTCCCAGTCGCGGTGCGCGTCGGACGTGCCGAAGAGCTCGAAGCGTGAGCCGCGGACCTCGATCGCGCGGGCGTGGTCGTTGAGGTCGAGCCAGCCGAGGGACTCGAAGAAGGCCGTCTGCCGATCGACGTCGAGCTTCGCCGGAGGCGCCTCGGGCCGCATCGTGCTCGGACCAGACAGGTAGCGCGCCGGGTTCCGCGGGGACGGGGCGAAGAAGTCGTTCGAGCCGTACACGAACGCTCCGGGGATGCCGCGGAACGGCTCGAGGGCGTACTCGACGGCGGCGTTGGCGGTCTCGTGCCCGAGGTTGTCGCCGGTGTTCACGATGAAGTCCGGCTCGACCAGGCTGAGGTCGCGGATCCACTGCTGCTTGTCGGCCTGCCACGGGGCCATGTGGATGTCTGAGAGGTGCAGCACCGTCACGTCACGGGAACCGGCGGGCAGGACGGGGACCGTCTCCCACCGGATGCCGAACCGCCGGCGTTCGACCAGTGCGCCCCAGGCTGCCGAGGCGACACCGACCGCGGCACCCGCGGCCAGGACGCCGAGGGCACCGCGGCCGCGGCTCATCGGCAGTCCTTCGGCGCCTTGCCGTCCTTGTTGCCGAACAGCTTGAGGGTCACCCCGGTGGTCTTCGCCGTGGCCGTCCCGGCGCCCGGAGCCACCGCGGCGACCGTGCACTCGTTCTTGCCGTTGCCCCGCTCGTAGTCACCGGCGACGGCCACGTTCGTGAACCCGGCATCGGACAGGGTCGATTTCGCGTCGTCGACCTTCTTGCCGCCGACATCGGGGACCGAGGCCTGGGAGCCGTCGGTGGTGTAGACCGTCACGCTCGAGCCCTTGGAGAGCTGGAGTCCGGCTGCCGGACTGGTCGACGAGACCGTCCCCGCGGTTCCGCCGCCGGACTGCACTCCGCCGTCGACGTAGGTCAGGCCGACGTTCGCGAGCGCTGCCCGTGCCGCGTCGGGGGTCTGCCCGGCCACGTTCGGGACGGTGATGCTGTTGCCGCGGATGGCCGCCGCGGACGGGGTCTCGAACTCGCCGCCCGGGTACTGGGTGTTCACGACGGCCTGCGCCTGGCGCCAGAGCGCGGTGCGGGAGCCGGCGTACTGGCCGTTCGGACCGTAGACGAACCGGAGGCTCTGCTTGCCCTCGATGTTGCCCATCCACGCAGCGGTCGCGGCCTTGCTGGTCGCGCCGACGAGCCAGATCTGGTCTGCTTCGTCGGTGGTACCGGTCTTGGCGAACTCGTCGAAGCCGTCAGGAGTCCGGCCACCGACGGCGGTACCGACGGTCAGGACCTTCTTGAGCGCGTAGATCGCGGTGGCCGCGACCTGCGGGTCGATCGCCTGGGTGCAGTCCTTCGGCTGGCCGCCGAGCGACTTGCCGTCGGCGTTCGTGACGTTGTCGATCGCGATCGGCCGGCAGAACGTGCCCTTGTTCGCGATGCCCGCGTACGCCGCAGCCATCGTCAGCGGTGCGATGTAGTTGGTACCGAGTACGAACGACGGGTTGGTCCTGACGTCGCTCGTCGTCTTCTTGGACATGTCGTCTGCGTACTCAGTCGAGGTGAGGCGCGGCTTGGCCAGGTGTACGCCGAGGCTCTCGGCCGTGTCGCGGATGTCGCAGAAGTCGAGCTTCTGGGCCATCTGGACGTACGAGTTGTTGATCGAGCGGTAGGTCGCGTTCTCGACGGTCATGTTGCCGCCCTCGCCGGGTGCATCGTTCTTGACCGTGTACGGCGTGTAGATCGGCGTCTTGCACTGCGTGAAGCTCGAGAACGTCCGCGGCGTCCCGTTCACGATCTCCTGCAGCCCGTGGCCGTTCTGCAGCCAGTTCAGCAGCGTGAACGGCTTGAACGTCGAACCGGTCTGGAAGCCCTCACCGCCGCCGTACTGCTGGTCGACACTGAGGTTCAGACCCGTGTCGGTGGCCGGCGCACAGGCGTTCGGGTCCGCCCCTTGCGAGCCGCACTTGGCCAGCTGGTTGTAGTTCTTGTTCTGCACCATCGTCAGCACACGGCCGGTGTCGGCCTCGACCGAGTTCAGCACGCCACCCAGGGCGAACCGGGACTCGGTGTTCGGCGCGTACTGGTTGATCAGGTCCTTCTGCGCGTTGTTCAGGTCCAGGTTCAGCGTGGTCTGGATCGTGTACCCGCCGTTGCGCCAGGCGGCGTCGCGCTGCTTCTGCGTCGCACCGAGCTGCGACATCTCCTTGACGATCTGCACCGCGTAGTCGCAGAAGAACTGCGAACCGTTGCCGGCGGAAGCCTTGCAGCCCTGGGTCGGGTCGGTCAGGTGCACGTAGTCGGCCGGCTTCGAGGCGATGGCCTCGTCGAACTGCTTCTTGTCGATGTGCTTCTGCGCGTACATCGACTTGAGGATGACGTCACGTCGGGCGACGTTGGCCTCGTAGAACTTGGGGTCCGACAGATTGCGGGTGTTCGGCGACTGCACGATGGCCAGGATCGACGCGCCCTCGGCGGGGGTCAGGTCCGTGGCGTTCTTGCCGTAGTAGTGCTGGGCCGCGGCCTGCACGCCGTAGGTCTGGTCGCCGAAGAAGGCGATGTTGAGGTACCCGGTGAGGATGTCCTTCTTCGAGTACTTCTTCGCGAGCCCGATCGCGAGCTTCATCTCCTCCAGCTTGCGGGAGACCGAGACCTTCGTGGCCTCGTTGTAGGCCTTGAGGCGCTCTTCCTGTGTCGGGAGCTCGAGGGCCTGCTGCATCTTGATGTTGCGGACCAGCTGCATGGTCAGGGTCGAGCCTCCGCCGGAGTCGCCGAGGCCACCGCCCGCGACCGTCCCCACGCCAGCTCGCACCAGTGAGGTCATGTCGACCCCGCCGTGGTCCCAGAAGCGCTTGTCCTCGCCGTCGATGGCCGCGTTCTTCAGGTTGTCGCTGATCTGGTCGTACTTCAGTTCCTGGCGGTTCTGGTCGTAGACCGTCGCCAGGTGCACGGGCTTGCCGCCCTGGTACGCCAGCACTTCGTTGCGCTGGGGCAGGTCGCCGAGCTCGATGTACTCGGGCAGGGACTCGAACACCCCGATGGTCGAGGTCGTCGTGACACCGGCGACCGCGATGGCCGGGGTGACCCCGATCGTGACGAGCAGACCGGCGAGTGCGCTGAAGCCGACGAAACCGATGAAGGCGCCGACTGCGGAGACGGGCTTGGTCCGACGGGCAGACGTCTTCTGGGCAGACATAGGATGCAGCCTAAACGACACCTCGGACTGAAAGGCTGGCAAGGAACCGCATGCGCCGCTGGGAATACCTCACGACTCCGTTGATCATCCACAACACCACTGCCATCCTGAACAACTTCGGTGACCAGGGCTGGGAACTGGTCCAGGTCGTCACCGGCCCCGAGGGCGGCCTGGTCGCCTACCTGAAGCGTCCGAAGGCCGACGCATGAGCATCGAGGACCGCCTGCGCGAGCTCGGCCTCACGATCCCGGCCGTCGCCGCGCCCGTCGCGGCGTACGTCCCGGCCGTGGTCTCGGGCTCGCACGTCTTCACCGCGGGGCAGCTGCCCTTCGTCGACGGCGCCCTCCTGGTCACCGGCAAGGTCGGGTCCGCGGTCGACGCCGAGACCGCGACCGCGCAGGCTCGGCAGGCCGCACTGAACGGCCTCGCCGCCGTGCAGAGCGTCGCCGGGTCGCTCGACCGGGTGGCGAAGGTCGTCAAGGTGACCGTCTTCGTCGCCTCGGACCCCTCCTTCACCGGTCAGCCCGGCGTCGCGAACGGCGCCTCGCAGCTCGTCGGCGACGTCTTCGGTGAAGCGGGCATCCACGCCCGCAGCGCCGTCGGCGTCGCGGTGCTCCCGCTCGACGCCCCGGTCGAGGTGGAGCTGATCGTCGAGTTGACGGACTGAACCACCGGCGGACGGGACCCGTCCACGGAAAGCAGGAGAGCCTCCAGACCGACCGGCCTGGAGGCTCTCCGCACGTTCACCGCATCACATCAGTTCCGCGATGGTCGCCATCACCGTCGGGTCGGCCAACGTCGTCGTGTCGCCGATGCGACGGCCCTCGGCCGCGTCGCGGAGCAGGCGGCGCATGATCTTGCCCGAGCGCGTCTTCGGCAGCTCGGGGACGATGACGACCTGGCGCGGCTTCGCGATCGGGCCGATCCGCTTGCCGACCCAGTTGCGGAGCTCGGTCGCCGCGGACACGCGGTCGACGTCCGCCGCAGCGTCGGCGGTGAGGATCACGAACGCGACCACCGCCTGTCCGGTGGTCTCGTCGGCGGCACCGACGACCGCCGCCTCGGCGACGCCCTCGTGACCGACCAGTGCCGACTCGATCTCGGCCGTGGACAGCCGGTGTCCGGAGACGTTCATGACGTCGTCGACGCGTCCCTGCACCCAGATGTCGCCCTCGCCGTCCAGGCGGGCACCGTCGCCGGCGAAGTAGCGGCCGGGGAAGCGTGACCAGTAGGTCTCGACGAAGCGGTCCTGGTCTCCCCAGATGCCGCGGGCCATCGCGGGCCAGGGCTCGGTGATCGTGAGGTAGCCGCTGCCGCCCGGCTCGACACGGTGGCCGTCGTCGTCGACGATCTCGGCGACGATGCCGGGCAGCGGCGTCTGGGCGGCGCCGGGCTTGAGCTTCGTGACGCCGGGCAGGGCCGAGATCATGATGCCGCCGGTCTCGGTCTGCCACCAGGTGTCGACGATCGGGGTGCGGTCGTGACCGATGACCTGCCGGTACCACTGCCAGGCCTCGGGGTTGATCGGTTCCCCGACGCTGCCGAGCAGGCGCAGGCTCTCGAGGCTGCGTGCCTCGGGGATCTGCCGGCCGGCCTTCATCGCCGCGCGCACCGCGGTCGGTGCGGTGTAGAGGACCGTGACGCCGTACGCGTCGACGAGGTCCCACCACCGGCCGGGCTTCGGCTCGTCGGGGGTGCCTTCGTACAGGACCTGTGTCACGCCGTTCGCGAGCGGGCCGTAGACGACGTAGGTGTGGCCGGTGATCCAGCCGATGTCGGCGGTGCACCAGTAGACGTCCTTCTCCGGGTGCATGTCGAACACGTTCTTGTGCGTGTACGCCGCCTGGGTCAGGTAGCCACCGGAGGTGTGCACGATGCCCTTGGGCTTGCCGGTCGTGCCGGACGTGTAGAGGATGAAGAGGGGGTTCTCGGCGGGGAACGCCTGCGCCTCGTGCTCCGGGGCGGCTGCGGCGAACTCGTCGTGCCACCAGCGGTCCCGGTCGGTCCACTCGACGTCGTTGCCGCCGCGCTGCACCACCAGCACGTGCTCGACGCTGTCGGTGCCCTCGCCCTGCAGGGCCTCGTCGACCGCGGGCTTGAGCGGCGAGACGGCACCCCGGCGCCAGCCGCCGTCGGCCGTCACGACGACCTTGGCGCCGGCGTCCTCGATGCGGGCGCGCAGACTCTCGGCGCTGAAGCCGCCGAAGACGACGGAGTGGATCGCACCGAGGCGGGCGATCGCCAGCATGGTGACCACGGCCTCCGGGATCAGCGGCAGGTAGACGACGACTCGGTCGCCCTGCGTGACGCCGAGGCCCGCGAGCATGTTCGCCGCCCGCTGCACGTCGGCGGTCAGCTGTGCGTAGGTGATGGTGCGGGTGTCACCGTTCGCGCCCTCGAAGTGGATCGCGACGCGGTCACCGTTGCCCGCGCGGACGTGCCGGTCCAGGCAGTTCTCGGCGACGTTCAACTCGCCGTCCGCGAACCAGCGGGCGAACGGGGCCGCGGACCAATCGAGCGTGCTCGTGAACGGCGTCCGCCACTCCAGCAGGGCGCGGGACTGCTCGGCCCAGAAGGCCACCCGGTCCGCGCTGGCGGCGTCGTGCAGGGCACGGTCCGCCACCGCGTCGGCCACGAACTCCGGCGACGGCGGGAACGTCGTGGCGTCACCGGGGGTCTGGTCGGTCTGGTTCTGGTCGGCCGGGTTCTGGCCGGCACCGGTCTGGTCGGTACGGGTCTGGTCCTGCTGCGGAATCGTCATCGATGTCCTCTCGTCTCGTCCGCCGGGGGCGCGGTCGGACCACCGAGGCAGTCGATGACCGGGCGCCTCCGGAGACTACTCCGAGCGCCGACGCCGCCGAGGCGCCTGTGGACAACTCGCTCACCGCGGATGCTCGGGTCCGGTCCCGCACGGCCAGATGGTCGATCCACGCACTCGATCGCGTTCTCCGGTCAGAGGTGTCGTCGGATCCGGTTCCTGGGGTACAGTTGTTCCTGCCGGGCTCGTTCCCGGTGGCGCCGGCCAAGATTCCCCCCAATCCGCCGGTGTCCTGGCGGCACCCGTTCCCCCCAACAGGTGCCGCCTCTTCTTTTTCCCGCGGCGCCCGCATCTCCCGGGCCCTCCGTGAGGCCCGCTCAGACCTGCTCGATCCGCGCAGGTACGCGGAACGGTGGACAGAGCGGTCCACCGGCAGGATGACGCATCGTGCTCCTGCAACCACACGGACTGGACCGACCGTTCTTCGAGTGTCCCCCTCATTGCGGACCGGCGAGAGCCCCGGAATCCTCGGGATCCGGGGCTCGACGGCGGGGTACGGCCGATGAGTTCGGGGTACAAGTCCCGCACCCTGGCCACCGGTGGTTGCATTCTCCACCGGTCCGTCCTGGAGGCACTGGACGCGCCCGCCCCGTCCGTACCGTCATCGACATGCACCGGCATCGCGCACCGTTCCTCCCCGGCACCCCACGTCCGGAGCACCGTCGTCAGGCCGCCGCGCTCGTCGACTTCGAGGAACTCGCACCCCTCGTCGCCGACGACCGCGTCACCGACGTGCTGGTGCTCGGGGGACGCGGGGTCTGGACCGACCGTGGCGGCGCACTCACCGCGGTCAGCGGCCTCGTCCTCTCGGAACGGCGGACCCGTGACCTCGCTCGAGCCCTCGTGGCCCGCGGTGGTCGCCACGTCGACGAGACCACACCGTGCGCGGACGTCCGTCACGGCGACGGCATCCGGGTCCACGTGGTCCTGGCGCCGGTGAGCGTCCTCGGCACCACCATCTCGATCCGACTGCCACAGAACGCGCTCCCGACGATCGACCGGCTCGCCGACGGCGGCTTCTTCCAGCACGTGCCGCGCGCCGTCGTCGACCGGGCTGTGCAGGAGCGACGGAACGTCCTCATCACCGGGGCGACCGGCAGCGGCAAGACGACCCTGCTCGCGGCGATGCTCGGGTCGGTCCCGACGGACGAGCGGATCGTCACGGTCGAGGACGTCGCCGAACTCCGGATCGACCACCCGCACGTCGTCGCCCTCGAAGCGCGGCAGGCCAACGCAGAGGGCGCGGGTGCGCTCGGGACGGAACGGCTGCTCCGCGAAGCGCTGCGGATGCGGCCCGACCGCATCGTCGTGGGGGAGTGTCGGGGCGCCGAGATCCGCGAGCTCACCTCGGCGCTGAACACCGGGCACGACGGGGGGGCGGGGACGGTCCACGCGAACGGGGTCGGCGACGTCGCGGCGCGGCTCGAGGCGCTCGGGGCGCTCGCCGGGCTGGGTCCGGAGTCCTTGGCACGGCAGGCGGCGAGTGCGTTCGACCTCGTCCTGCACGTGGAGCGCCGGAACGGGGTCCGGCGGCTCGCGGAGGTCGGGCGGTTCGGCGTGGACCGGCAGGGGCGGCTCGAGGTGGTGCCGGTGCCGGTGTCGGAGTCCGGGGCTGGGTTCAGGCCCGGGCGGGGGCCTGCGGCGGTGTCGGTCGGAGCGAGCACGGGGTTCGAGGGGCGCGGGCGGTCCGGTTCGCCCGCCGGGGTGTCCGGCGGGGAGCGGGCGCGCCGCGCCAGGGTTGTTCCGGCACGACCCGAAGGCGACCGCGATGACGGTCTCTGCCCTGTGCCCGCCAGCGGGAACGGCAGCGGGGTCGATCGTGGCGTCATCGGCGGTGCCGGCGGTCCCGGCGGTGGCGCCGGCGGTGGTGCCGGTCCCGCTGGAGCGCACGTCGACGCCGACACCGGTCACGGCGGTGCGGCGCGCCAGCGACCTCGCGCCGCCGGCGGGGCCCATCGACGGACCCGCGGAGCGTGACGCCGCCGGATGATGCGCTCGCCCTGGCGCGCGCGGTGGATCGCGTCGCGGTGTTGGTGGCGGCCGGGGTGCCGCCGCCCCGGGCGCTGACGCTGGTGGCCGAACTCGGAGCCGGCGCCGGAGCCGGCACCGGACCACGCCGGTCGTCGTCCGTCGGGAGGCCGCCCAGCACCGGTGGGTCCGAGGTCGACGGCGTGCTCGCCGTGGCTGCCCGGACCGGATCGCCCGTCGTCCCCGCACTCCGCGCGCTCGCCGGAGCCCTGCGTGACCGGGCCGCGGCGGAGCGAGCGGTGCGCACGGCCCTCGCCGGTCCGCGGGCCAGTGCCCGGGTGGTACTGACACTGCCGGCCTTCGGTGTGCTGCTGGGCTCGGCATGGGGCGTCGACACGGTCGGTGTGCTCACCAGGACGCCACTCGGATGGTCCTGCGTCGTCGTCGCAGCACTGCTCGTGGCCGTGGCCGTGCGCTGGAGCCGGCACCTGCTCGCCGCGGCCGCCGACACCGGGGGAGCGCCCGGCCTGCTCCTCGAGGTCTGGGCCGTCGCGCTGTCCGGCGGCGGCGCCTGGTCCGACGCTGACCGGACGGTCGCGGCGGTCTACGGCGACCGCGACTGGCCCGAGGCGGACCGGCGGCGACTCGCCGAGACCCTCGCCCTGGCAGACCACGCCGGCGTCCCGGCAGCCGGGCTCCTCCGCGCCGCTGCCGTCGACCGACGCGCTGACGCCGCTGCCGAGGGTCTGGTGCGGGCCGAACGACTCGGGGTGCGGTTGGTGCTGCCGCTCGGGGTCTGCGTGCTGCCGGCGTTCGTGTGCGTCGGGGTGGTGCCCGTCGTGCTCGGGATCCTCTCCTCCACATCTCCCGGACTCCGCTGACCTCTGCACGGACCGGATCGTGGCTCTCCTGCCCGAGGTCGTCCTCGCCGAAGGTGGATCCACGGCACGGAACGACGGACCACCTCGTTGCCGGGTCCGCCCAGAGCGCCGGAGCGGCCGGCGCCACAGTAGAGAGGAACGAAGAGATGCGGGAACACCATCGGGTGCACTGGACGGCGCTGCGGAGCCGGATCGCCGAGGACCGGGGATCCGCCACGGCGGAGTACGCGGTCGTCATCCTCGCCGCGGTCGCCTTCGCCGGGGTGCTCGTCGCAGTGATGCGCTCCGGAGAGGTCCAGGCGATCCTGACCGACCTGGTCCGAACGGCACTGACTCCATGAGAGCGGTACAGCGCGTCAGGTGCGGCCCCGGGCACGACCGCGGCTCGGTCACGGTCGAGTTCGCCCTCGCACTGCCCGTCGTCGCGGTCGTCCTGACAGTCGGGATCGCCGGGGTGCTCGCCGTTGACGGGCAGGGGCGGCTGCAGACCGCCGCTGCCGTCGCTGCCCGGGCCACCGCTCGCGGGGACGACCCGGCTGCTCGGCATGCACTCGACCAGGCGGACGCCGAGTCCGTCCGGGTCGAGCACGCTGCCGGTCTCGTCTGCGTCCACGCCGGACGTCCCGCCGGGACGGGGCCCTTCTCGGGCATCGTCCTGCAGGGGGACAGCTGCGCGGCGGACGAAGCCGATGCGGCCGGTCGGTGAGCAAGGTTCCGCGACGGTCGTGCTCATCGCGGTCCTGGCGACGACCAGCATCGTGACGGCCTCGTTGCTCGGTGCCGCCGGCCACCGGGTCGCGGCCGCGCGTGCCCGAGGCGCAGCCGACGCGGCGGCGCTCGCCGCGGCGGCCGCGACCGTCGGCCTCGTGACGGACCCACCCTGCGTCGCCGCTGAACGACTCGCTCGGGTCAACGCAGCCGTGCTCGTCGGCTGCGGTGTCGACGGCGCGCGCGCCCGGGTCGAGGTCTCCGTCGGCACCGGTCCGCTGTCCGCCCACGCGGTCGCCGTCGCCGGTCCGCGGCCGTGATCGGCGACGCGCCGACGGCAGTCCGAGCGGTCCGGTCATGTGTGGCGGACCGGCTCCGGCTCCACCGGCCATCCCCACCGGAGTGTGTATGGTGTGCCTGTCGGCCCGCCGGTCACCGAATTCCCGGTCGACCCGGACGCTTCCACGACGTCCGTCGGCCGATCAGCACCATCGATCAAGGAGACACGTGCCAGGCACGAAGAAGCTCGTGATCGTCGAGAGCCCCGCGAAGGCGAAGACGATCGCGCAATACCTCGGCGACGGATACGAGGTCCAGGCCTCCGTCGGACACATCCGTGACCTCGTCGAGCCCAAGAACCTCCCGGCCGAGCTCAAGAAGGGCTCCCTCGGCAAGTTCTCGGTCGACGTCGACAACGGCTTCGAGCCGTACTACGTCGTCTCCGATGCGAAGAAGAAGACCGTCGCCGACCTCAAGCGCGCCCTGAAGGACGCCGACGAGCTCTACCTCGCAACAGATGAAGACCGCGAAGGCGAGGCCATCGCGTGGCACCTGCTCCAGGTGCTGAAGCCCAAGGTGCCCGTGAAGCGCATGGTGTTCCACGAGATCACCAAGGAAGCGATCCAGCGCGCCCAGGAAGCCACGCGTGAACTCGACACCGCGCTGGTCGACGCCCAGGAGACCCGCCGCATCCTCGACCGTCTCTACGGGTACGAGGTCTCGCCGGTGCTCTGGCGCAAGGTCGGGCCCGGGCTCTCCGCCGGTCGTGTGCAGTCCGCTGCGACGCGTCTCGTCGTCGACCGGGAGCGCGAGCGCCTCGCGTTCGTCTCCGCCAACTACTGGGACCTGACGGCCCGCTTCGAGAAGCCCGAGCAGGGCGGCTTCACGGCTCGCCTTGCCCGGATCCACGGCAAGCGCGTCGCCTCTGGTCGTGACTTCGACGACCAGGGCCAGCACACGTCCGACGTCGTCCGTCTCGACGAGGGGTCCGCCAGCTCGCTGTCCGCGGTCCTCGACCGGGCCGGCGACGCCGTCGTCCGCAGCGTCGAGTCGAAGCCGTACACGCGGCGACCGGCCGCTCCGTTCACCACGTCGACGCTGCAGCAGGAAGCGGCGCGCAAGCTCCGCTTCTCGGCTCGCCAGACGATGAGCGTCGCGCAGTCGCTGTACGAGAACGGCCACATCACCTACATGCGTACCGACTCCGCGTCGCTGTCGCAGCAAGCGATCTCCGCGGCTCGGAAGCAGGCGACCACGCTCTACGGAGCGGACTCGATCCCGGCCAAGCCCCGTTCCTACGCCGGCAAGAGCAAGAACGCGCAGGAGGCCCACGAGGCCATCCGTCCCGCCGGTGACACGTTCAAGACGCCGTCGCAGATGGAGGGTGTCCTCCGGGGCAACGACCTCCGTCTCTACGACCTCATCTGGAAGCGCACCGTCGCGTCGCAGATGGCCGACGCGAAGGGTTCCACCGCGTCGGTCGTGCTCGGCATCGCGTCGACCGAACCGGTCGAGGGTCTCGCGAGCACTGCGAACGGCACCGACGTCGAGTTCACCGCCTCCGGCACCGTCATCACGTTCCGTGGCTTCCTCAACGCCTACGAAGAGGGCCGGGACGAAGAACGCGCCTCGAACGACTCCGCCGACGACGCGAAGCTGCCGCAGATGGCCGAGGGCGACCACCTGGGCGTCTCGGACGTCGCTGCCAAGGGACACGACACCTCCGCTCCGCCGCGCTACACCGAGGCCAGCCTGGTGAAGACGCTCGAAGAGCTCGGCATCGGACGCCCGTCGACCTACGCTGCGATCCTCTCCACGATCATGGACCGTGGGTACGTGACGCAGCGCGGTACCGCCCTGGTGCCGAACTGGATCGCGTTCAGCGTCGTCCGCCTGCTCGAGGACTACTTCGGCGACCTGGTGCAGTACGACTTCACCGCCGAGATGGAGAACGACCTCGACCGGATCGCCAACGGCGAGGAAGACCGCGTCGACTGGCTCAAGGAGTTCTACTTCGGTGGCGGTGACCAGCGCGGTCTCCGCACGGTCATCGACAACCTCGGCGAGATCGACGCCCGCGAGATCAACTCGGTCGAACTCGCGCCGGGTCTGACCCTCCGCATCGGTCGGTACGGCCCCTACATCGAGACCCCGAGCGACGACCCGGAGAAGCCGCGCCGCGTCAACGTGCCCGAGGACATCGCGCCGGACGAACTCACCCTCGACAAGGCCCGCGAACTGGTCGAGGCCCCGGTCGTCAGCGACCGCGTGGTCGGCATCAACCCGGAGACGGGGAAGGAGGTCCTCGCGAAGGACGGCCGCTTCGGTCCGTACGTGACCGAGCGCACCCCCGAGCCCGAGCCGACCGTCGATCCGGCCACGGGAGAAGTCCTGGCGGCCGAACCCGAGCCGGCAGCAGCGGCAGCCGACACGAAGACCACCACCAAGACGGCCGCGAGCAAGACCGCGGCTGCGAAGAAGGCGCCCGCCAAGAAGACGACGGCCAAGAAGGCCGCCGCGCCGAAGGAGCGCACCGCGTCCCTCTTCAAGTCGATGGACCCGGGTTCGGTCGACCTCGAGACCGCGCTGAAGCTCCTGGACCTCCCGCGCACCGTCGGGAAGGACCCGGAGTCCGGCGACGAGATCACCGCGCAGAACGGGCGGTACGGGCCGTACCTCAAGAAGGGCACGGACACCCGGACCCTCCCGAGCGAGGACGCCATCTTCGACGTGGACCTGCCCGGCGCCCTCGAACTGTTCGCGCAGCCGAAGTACGGCGCCAAGCGTGCCGCCAGCGCTGCGCTCAAGGAGTTCGACGCGGACCCGGTGTCCGGCAAGCCGATCAAGGTGAAGGACGGCCGCTTCGGCCCGTACGTCACCGACGGTGAGACGAACGCCACGATCCCGCGCGGTGAAGAGGTCGAGACGGTCGACTTCGAGCGAGCCGTCCAGCTGCTCGCCGACAAGCGCGCCAAGGGCCCGGTCAAGAAGAAGGCCCCGGCCCGTCGCGCCCCCGCGAAGAAGAAGTGACGACGGACGGCGCCGACCGCGGCTGGTTCATCACCCTCGAGGGCGGTGACGGCGCAGGCAAGACCACGCAGGCCGAGCGTCTCGAGCAGTGGCTCGGGGCGCACGGTCGGCGGGTGGTCCGGACCCGGGAACCCGGTGGCACGGACCTCGGGCAGCGCATCCGCGAAATAGTCCTGCACGACCGCGGCCACGTGACACCCCGTGCCGAGGCTCTGCTCTACGCCGCCGACCGCGCACACCACGTCGAGACGGTCGTCCGTCCGGCCGTGGCCCGCGGTGACGTCGTCCTGCAGGACCGGTACATCGACTCGTCGGTGGCGTACCAGGGCGTGGCGCGTGATCTCGGCGCCGACCAGATCCGTTCGGTGTCGGACTGGGCGGCCGACGGCATGACGCCGGACCTCACGGTGCTGCTCGACCTCGACGTCAGCATCGGGCGCGAACGTGTCGCTGCCGCTCGCGGTGACGTGTTCGATCGCCTCGAGTCCGAGGCGGCGGCATTCCACGAGACCGTCCGGCAGGCGTTCCTCGACATGGCCCGTGCCGAGCCGCACCGGTTCCTGGTCGTCGACGCCGCCGAGTCCGCCGACCTGGTGCAGGAGCGCATCCGAACGGCCGTCGCCGCCCTGATCGGCGCTGCGTGATGCCACACGACGCAGCGACGCGGCCGTCCGCCGGCCGACGGTCCGCCCCGTCGGTGGATCCTGCGAGGATCGTCCCGTGAGTGTGTGGGAGGGCCTGACCGGGCAGGAAGAGTCCGTCGCGGCGCTGCGGAGTGCCGCCGAGTCGACCGACGGCTCGGGGGGCATGACCCACTCGTGGTTGATCACCGGCCCGCCCGGCTCAGGCCGCTCCAACGTCGCCGCGGCCTTCGCCGCCGCCCTGGTCGGCAACGGCCCGGACGACGACCACACGCTCCGGCTGATCAGCGCCGGCACGCACCCCGACGTCGCCCGACTGACGACCCAGCGCGTCATCATCACGATCGACGAGATCCGGCAGCTGGTGACCTCGTCGCACTTCTCGCCCTCGGTGGGCCGGTACCGCGTGCTCATCGTCGAGGACGCCGACCGGATGACCGAACGGACCTCGAACCTGCTGCTCAAGGCGCTCGAGGAACCGCCGGAGCGCACCGTGTGGATCCTGTGCGCGCCGAGTGAGGCCGACCTGCTGCCGACGATCCGGTCGCGCGTGCGTTCGGTCCGACTGCGGGTGCCGGGCATCGAGTCGGTCGCCGACCTGATCGTGGCGCGGACCGGTGTGGACCGCGTCCTCGCGACCGATGCCGCCCGTCAGGCCCAGAGCCACATCGGCATGGCGCAGCGCCTGGCCACGAGCGAGGACGCCCGCGACCGTCGTCGACGGACACTGACCACGGTCCTCGCGATCCGCAGCGTGGGCGACGCCGTGAACGCCGCGGCCGCGTTGCTGGCCGTGGCGGACGAGGACGCGAAGGCGATCACCCTCGAACGGGACGCCGAGGAGCGCGATGCCGCCCTCCGGTCCCTCGGCGTGCAGCCGGGCGGCACCGTCCCCCCGGCCCTCCGCTCGCAGCTCCGCGTGCTCGAGGAGGACCAGAAGCGCCGGGCGACCCGCAGCCTCCGCGACGGCCTGGACCGCATCCTGGTCGACGTGTCCTCGCTCTACCGCGACCTGCTGTTGCTCGGACTCGGCGCGCCGACCGAGCCGGTGAACCTGGCGATCCGACACGAGCTCGAGCGGGCCCTGCCGTCGGTCCCGCCCGCGGCGGCGCTCGAGGTGCTCGATGCCATCGCGACGGCCCGGCAGCGGATCGGGGCGAACGTCGCCGCGCTCCTGGCCCTCGAGGCGCTGCTCGTCACGGTCGCCCGCGCCGTCCGCTGAGGACCGGCACATGAGCGGACGGGACCTCGACGCAGCCTGGGGATCCCGACAGGGTTCTCATGCTGAGCGCGATGGTCGACGTGGGAGGATCGCCCCATGACCGACGCTGCACCGGGCCTCCGCGAACGGAAGCGCCGCGCCACCCGCCTGGCGATCCAGCAGGCCGCGCTCAGCATCGCGATCGAGCACGGGCTCTCGGCGGTCACGGTCGACGAGGTCTCCCGTCGCGCGGACGTCTCGCCGCGCACGTTCTTCAACTACTTCCCGAGCAAGGAGCAGGCGATCCTCGGCGACGACCCGACCCTGCCCCAGGGCGAGGACGTCGAGACCTTCGTCGCCGGCGGCCCGTCGGGGGAGTTGCTCGCCGACCTCGGCGCCCTGCTCGTGCACTCGGCCCACGAACTCATCGACGAGCGTGGGCTGATCGGCGAGCGGCAGCAGGTCCTCCGCGCGAACCCGGAGCTCTTCAGCCAGCGGATGGCGTCGATGAAGGAGTTCCAGGCCGCTGTCCAGTCGGTCGTCGAGCGACGGCTGCGGCGCGAGGACGGCCTGCCGGACGAGAGCAGCGCGCCCGCGACGCCGGCAGACGACGAGGTCCGTCGCCGCGCCCGGCTGGCGTCGCTCGTGGGCATGGCCGCACTGCGGCACGCCTGGTGGGAGTGGTCCGAGGGGGATGCCGACGCGCACCTCGTCGACGAACTCGCGCGGTCCTTCGCCGATCTCGGCGCGCTCGTTTCGCGCTCCCTCGTCTGATCCTGTACAGTGATTTCTCGTGCCGCTCCGGATCTCCGAAGCGTCCGCCGCCTTAGCTCAGTCGGTAGAGCGATTCACTCGTAATGAATAGGTCGTCGGTTCGATTCCGACAGGCGGCTCCGAAACCCCCTCGTTCCTCCCGGAGCGAGGGGGTTCTCCGTTCCCGGAGCGGCTCAGTGCACAGCAGTGCAGCCCGGAGCAGTGCAGCCCGGAGCAGTGCAGCCCGCACCAGTGCAGCGCGCAACCCGCACGCACGTCGACGATCACCCGGCCCCACCCCGGGAGGCCCGTCACCGGCACTCGTGCACGCGCGCCTCCCACGGACGCAGCCGCCCGGCGACCGCCGGCTCACCGAGGTTCCCCAGCACCAACGCCCCCACGAGCCTCCCGACCGACTCCGGCAGCTCCAGGTCCGACGCCGACAGGTTCGCGACCACGACGAGCGGTGCCTCGTCCGCGTCGGGGAGCGCCCGCGTGAACGCCCACAGCGCCGGGTGCTCGGGCTCGAGCAGCGCGAAGGTCCCGAGCCGCACCGTGCGGGAGCGGTGCCGCAGGTCGATGAGTCGTCGGTGGTGTTCGTACACCGAGCGGTCCCCGGCGGCTCGGTCACCCGCGACGGTGACCTGCGGCCAGCCCTGCCCCATGCCGATCCACGGTTCGGCGGTGGAGAACCCGCCGGCTGGCTCGCTGTCGTCCCAGGGGATGGGCGTGCGGGCGTTGTCGCGGCTGCGGAAGGCGAGGGCCTCGATCGCCTCGGGCTCGGGCATCCCGCCGCCGACGGCTCCGCGGAACCAGTTCAGCGACTCGATGTCCCGGTACTCGTCGAGGCTGGTGAAGCCGGCGTTCACCATGCCGATCTCGTCGCCCTGGTAGACGTACGGGGTGCCGCGGTGCAGGTGCAGCACGGTCGCGAGCAGCGTGGCCGACTCGTAGCGGAAGGCGAAGGGGTCGGACAGCCCGGCGCCGAACCGCGACACCGGCCGCGGCTGGTCGTGGTTCGACAGGTAGAGCGAGTTCCACCCGCGGTCCTCGAGCCCGGTCTGCCACCGTGCGAGCGAGCGCTTGAGCGCCGGCAGGTCGGTGTCCTGCCGGGTGAACTTCGACGAGGGTGCGTGGTCGAGTCCGACGTGCTCGAACTGGAACACCATGTCGAGCTCGTGGCGTTCCGGGTCGGTGAAGAGCGCGGCGTCCTCGACGGTGACGCCGGGCATCTCGCCGACGGTGAGCAGGGCCTCCCGACCGGCGAAGACGCGTTCGTGCATCTCCTGCAGGTGGTCGTGGATGCGGGGTTGCATGACGTACGCGTCGCTGTCGCCGGAGAGGGCGTCGTCGTCCTTCGCGATGTGGTTGATGACGTCCATCCGGAACCCGTCGACGCCGCGGTCCAGCCAGCGGTTCATCATGTCGTACACGGCGGCGCGGAGGTCCGGGTTCTCCCAGTTCAGATCCGGCTGCTGGGGCGTGAACATGTGCAGGTAGTACTGACCGGTGCCGGGGTCCCACGACCAGGCCGGGCCACCGAACGCGGCACGCCAGTTGTTCGGCTCGTGGCCGTCCACCGGGTCGCGCCAGATGTACCAGTCGTGCTTCGGGCAGGTGCGGGACTGCCGGGCGGCGCGGAACCAGGGGTGCTGGTCGCTGGAGTGGTTGACGACGAGGTCCATGACGAGCTTCATGCCACGCTGGTGCACCTCGACCAGCAGCGCGTCGAACTCGTCGATGGTGCCGAACAGCGGGTCGATGTCCTCGTAGTCGGCGATGTCGTAGCCGTTGTCGGCCTGGGGCGACCGGTACACCGGTGACAGCCAGACGACGTCCACGCCGAGCTCTGCGATGTGGTCCAGGCGGCGTCGCAGGCCGGCGAGGTCGCCGACCCCGTCGCCGTTCCCGTCGGCGAAGCTCCGCGGGTACACCTGGTAGACGACGGCTCCTGTCCACCACGGTTCCGGTCCGGTCACGGCGCCTCCTCGCGTCGGTGCGCGCCCCCGGCGCGCGTGCCCACCAGTGCGTCGGACTGGAGGCCCGCCCCGCGTTCCGGTGTCGGGCCTCCAGTCGTGCCGGCTGGTGACCCGTACGGTACGCTCCGCGTCCTGACGGCCGGTGCACGGAACGACCTGCGCACGGAGCGACCTGTGGAGGGAGCACCCTGTGGAGGACGCATCTGTCCACAGGTCGCCTATCTCGCCACGACCGGGTCGGGCGCTGCTGGTAGACACGACGCATGGCCATCCGATGGGGAGTACTCGGGACCGGCGGCATCGCCCGGTCCTTCGTCCGCGACTGCCGTGCCGCGGGGGTGGTGTTCACCGCGGTCGGTTCCCGGACCGACGAGTCCGCTCGGGCCTTCGCCGACGAACACGGCATCCCGCGTGCCCACGGTGACTACGCCGCCCTGGTGGCGGACGACCAGGTCGACGCGGTCTACGTGGCGACGCCGCACTCCCGACACGCCGAGGACGCCCTGCTCGCGATCGCCGCCGGCAAGCACGTCCTGGTCGAGAAGGCGTTCACGATCACCGCAGCAGAGGCCCGACGGGTGCGTGACGCCGCGCACGAGCGCGGTGTCCTCGTGATGGAGGCGATGTGGACCCGCTTCCTGCCGCAGACCGCGATGATGCGCCGGGTCCTCTCCGAGGGCCGGATCGGCACCCCCCGGCTGGTGCAGGCGACGCACCACCAGGCGCTGCCGACGGACCCGCGGCACCGACTCAACGACCCCTCGCTGGGTGGCGGCGCCCTGCTCGACCTCGGCGTGTACCCGGTGTCGTTCGCGGTCGACGTGCTGGGCGTGCCGACCGGTGTCGCAGCCTCCGGCACGCTGAGCGACCAGGGCGTCGACACGCAGATGGGCATCGTCCTGACGCATCCGGGCGGTGCCCAGTCGACGGTGCACTTCGCCCTCGACCTGCGCAGCCCGAACAGTGCGTCGATCATCGGTACCGAGGGGCGCATCGACCTCGACCCGACCTGGTGCACGCCCACCACCTGGCGCATCCGCGACGCCGACGGCGCGGTGGTGGAGGAGTTCGACGGGCGCGAGGAACTGGCCGGCTACCACCACGAGGCCCGCGGCTTCGAAGCGGCGATCACCGCCGGCGTACCGGCGGACAGCAGCACGCACCTCGACCACACCATCGCGATCCTGGCCGTGATGGACGAAGCCCGGCGGCAGGTCGGCGTCCGCTACCCGGCCGACGACGTCGACTGAGTGCCACGGTTGACCCCGTCTGACGACGGCCCGCTGTCGACCCTGGGCCTGGAGGCTCGGGCCCGCGTCTCGTAGGATCGCCTGGATGTCTCCGCAGTCACCCCAGCCGCCCGTCGGCGGCCCCGTCCACCGTTCCGTGGCTGCCCTGCGCGCCTCCGTCCGCCGGAAGCCCGTGCCGTGGGCGGTCGGTGGACTCGTCGTGGTCCTCGCGGTCGCCTCTGGCGGGGTGGTCGCGGTGAACGCGGCGACTGCGGACCAGCCGAGCGCTGCGGGGTCGGCCAGCGCCTCCCGGACGCCGCTCGCCACCCGGACGCCGACGTCGTCCGCGACACCGACGCGGACCCCGACGGCCACGCCGACCGCGAAGCCGACAGCGACGCCGACACCGACTGCGTCGGCGCAGGCGACCGCTCGGACCTGCTCGGTCGCCGCTGCGGCCTCGGCCAGCGGTCTCGGCCGCTTCGAGGGCTACGTGATGAACGCGGCCACCGGGGAAGAGCTGTTCTCCCGTGACGGCGGGACGCCCGCGCAGACCGGCAGCGTGATGAAGACCCTGACGAGCGCCACCGCACTGGCGGTCCTCGGCGGCGGGCACACCATCCCGACGACCGTGACCGACGAGGGGAACGGCAGCATCGCCCTCGTCGGACACGGCGACGCGACCCTGACGGCGGGCCGCGGCTCCGTCTACCCCGGGGCCCCGAGCCTCGGGCAGCTCGCGCAGCAGGTGAAGGCGCGACTCGGCAACACGCCGGTGACGACCATCGTCGCCGACGGCACCTGGTGGAGTGCCGCCGACGCCTGGGACCCGACCTGGCCGATCAGCGAGCGGACCATCGGGTACCAGCCGAACGTGACCGCGTTAATGGTCGACGGCGACCGCGCGAACCCGGCAGCCGCGACCTCCCCGCGGTCCACGGACCCGATCGGCCGGGCGGGCGTGGCCTTCCGTGCGGCGCTCGCGGACGCCGGTGTCGTCGGGGCCGCCACCGCCCAGGTGACGCAGCGGGCGACGACCTCGCAGAACACCATCGCCCAGGTGCAGTCGCAGCCGGTGTCGACGCTGATCGGGCAGATGATCCCGAACTCGGACAACACCCTCGCCGAGATGCTCGCCCGCGTCTCGTCGAAGCAGGCCGGCGCCGGTGGGACCGCGGCCTCGCTGACCAGTGTCTACAGCAACGCCCTCCGCGGGTACGGCGTCGACCCGTCCGGCATCCGGATCGTCGACGGCTCCGGTGAGAGCGCGTCGAACGCCGTGTCGCCGTCGTTCGTCGCACACCTGATGGTGCCCGTGACCCGGGGCGACAAGGGCCTCGGCACCCTGGCGCAGGTCCTGCCGGTCGCCGGGGTGTCCGGCACGCTGTCGAGCCGCTTCACCGGGGCGAACGCGGTCGCCCGTGGCAAGGTGCACGCGAAGACCGGGTGGATCGACAGCGCGAACACCCTCGGCGGCTACATCGACGCCGCCGACGGCACGAAGCTGACCTTCGCCTTCTACGCCATCGGGTCGCCGCGGGCCGCCGCGCTGCCGGCACTGGACACCGTCACGGCCGCGGTCTACCGGTGCGGAGGCTCGCTCACCGGCTCCTGACCCGACGGGTGTTGGATGGACTCATGGCCAGGGCACTGCTCATCACCGACGTCCAGAACGACTTCACCGAGGGCGGCGCGCTCGCGGTCGACGGGGGAGCGGCACTCGCCGAGCGCATCACCGCCTTCCTCCGCCGGCACGCCGACGAGTACGACCTCGTGGTCGCCTCCCGCGACTGGCACGACGCCACCGGCGACAACGGTGGACACTTCGCCGTGACCGACAGCCCGGACGGCGCGGACGGCCCGGACTTCCGGACGACGTGGCCGGCGCACTGTGTCGCCGACACGTCGGGGGCCGAGTACCACCCGGCACTCGACCTGTCGTTCGTCGACGTCCACGTCCGCAAGGGCCAGGGCGAACCGGCGTACTCGGCGTTCGAGGGCACGACGGACGCAGGAGCCGACCTCGTCGACGTCTTCTTCGACCGTGACGTGCACGCCGTCGACATCGTGGGCATCGCCACCGACCACTGCGTCCGGGCGTCCGCGCTCGACGGGGTGCACGCGGGCCTCGACGTCTTCGTGTATGAGGACCTCGTGGTGGGCATCGACCCGGCCAGCAGTGAGGCTGCGCTCGAGGAGGTCCGCGACGAGGGCGGACACACCGGGCACAGCGACATGGACGAGGGGCGTCAGCGCCCGGGAGGAGCGGTCCTGTGACCGACCAGACCACCACCAGCAACACCGCCACGACGACGGACACCGCAGCCACCAGCACCACGGTCGCGGACGCGCACGTCAGCGTCCCGGACGTCCCCACCGGCCTCTTCATCGGCGGCTCCTGGCGCCCGGCCAGCGGCGGCGCGACCTTCGACGTGCGTGACCCGTCCACCGGCGCGGTGCTCGCGAGCGTCGCGGACGCCACCCCGGAGGACGGCCTCGCCGCCCTGGACGCCGCCGTCGCCGCGCAGGAGGACTGGGCCGCGACCGCACCGCGGCGTCGCTCCGACCTGCTCCGGCGGACCTTCGACCTCGTGCACGAGCACGCGGACGACATCGCCGCGATCATGACGCTCGAGATGGGCAAGCCGCTGGCGGAGTCCCGCGGCGAGGTCGTCTACGGCGCCGAGTTCCTCCGCTGGTTCTCGGAGGAGGCCGTACGCATCGGCGGCGACTACCGCACGAACCCCGAGGGCACCGGTCGCGGCATCGTCCTCAAGCGCCCGGTCGGTCCGGTGTACGCGATCACGCCGTGGAACTTCCCGCTCGCGATGGCGACCCGGAAGATCGCACCGGCCCTGGCCGCCGGGTGCACGGTCGTCCTGAAGCCCGCCGACCTCACCCCGCTGACGACGCTGTACCTGGTCGAGCTGTTCCGCCGTGCCGGGCTGCCGGACGGCGTGCTCAACGTGGTGCCGGCCTCCGACGCGAAGGCCCTGTCCGCACCGGTGATCGCGGACCGACGGCTCCGGAAGCTCACGTTCACCGGCTCGACCCCGGTCGGCTCGGCGCTGCTCAAGCAGGCGGCGGACAACGTGCTGAAGACGAGCATGGAGCTCGGCGGCAACGCCCCGCTGCTGGTGTTCGACGACGCCGACCTCGACCGGGCGGTGGACGCGGCCATGCAGGCGAAGTTCCGCAACGTCGGTGAGGCCTGCACGGCGGCGAACCGCTTCTTCGTGCAGGAGGGCATCGCGGACGCGTTCACGGCGGCACTCGCCGAGCGGATCGACGCGCTGCGGATCGGCCGGGGCACCGAGGAGGGTACGGACATCGGGCCGCTCATCGACTCCCGCGCGGTCGACAAGGCCGCGGGGCTCGTCGACGACGCCGTCGAGCGAGGCGCCCGACTGGTCTCCGGCGGGCAGCGGGTCGAGCGCGAGGGCACCTACTACGCGCCGACGCTGCTGGACGACGTGCAGCCCGGGTCCGACATCCTGACGACCGAGATCTTCGGCCCGGTGGTGTCGATCACGCGCTTCGCGACCGAGGAAGAGGGCATCCGCCTCGCGAACGACACCGAGTACGGCCTGGTCGCCTACGCGTTCACCGAGGACATGCGCCGGGGGCAGCGTCTGGCCGAGCGCCTGGAGACGGGGATGCTCGGGTGGAACACGGGCGTCGTGTCGAACGCGGCGTTCCCGTTCGGCGGCGTGAAGGCCTCCGGGCTCGGCCGTGAGGGTTCGCACGAGGGCCTCGAGGAGTACCTCGAGACGGTCTACGTCCTGACGCCCGACCCCTTCGCCGCCTGACACCACCGCGAAACGCAACGTGGGCGGTTCCTCGCAGCGGTACTCCGTCGCGTGGCGCCGCCCACGTTGCGTGTTGCGGGAGGGCCTCAGACGAGGAGCTGGTGCTTCGCCAGGTCCCGGTAGAGCGGGGTGCTCTGCACGAGCTCGGAGTGGGTGCCGACGCCGACGACCCGTCCGTGCTCGAGCACGACGATGACGTCCGAGTCCACCACGGTGGACAGCCGGTGGGCGATGACGAGCAGCGTGCGGTCCTCGGCGACCGCGTCGATGGCCAGGCGCATCTTCTGCTCGTTCACGCCGTCGAGCGAGGACGTCGACTCGTCGAGCAGGAGGATCGGGGGAGCGGCGAGCAGGGCCCGCGCGATGGCCAGGCGCTGCCGTTCACCGCCCGAGAGCATCACGCCGTCCTCGCCGACCTGCGCGTCGAGGCCCCGGGGGTCGCGGTGCAGCACGTCGCCCAGGTTCACGGCTTCGAGCACCCGGATGCACTCGGACTCCGACGCGTCCGGTGACCCGAGCAGCAGGTTCGCCCGGATCGTGCCGGCGAGCACCGGGGCGTCCTGCTCGACGTACCCGATCTGCGCCCGCAGCTCGCCGCGGTCGAGGCCCCGGACGTCCAGACCACCGAGTCGGATGACGCCCTCGGTCGGGTCGTAGAACCGTTCGATGAGCGCCAGCGTGGTCGACTTGCCGGCGCCGGACGGCCCGACCAGGGCGACCCGAGCGCCGCGGGGGACGCTGAACGACACGTCGTGCAGCACGGCCGGGTCGTCACCGGCCCCGCCAGCCGGAGCACCGGCACCAGCATCGGACGCCCGTGCGCCGTCCGCGCCCACGGCGTCCGGGGCTGCCGCGTACCGGAAGGTGACGTGCTCGAACGTGATGGCGTCGCCGGTCGCGATCGCCGCGGCCGGCCGGACGGCGGCGTCGTCCTGGTCCTCGGTCGGCAGGTGCAGGACCTCTTCGATGCGTCCGAGCGCGCCGAGTGCCTGCGCCACGGCGACGACCGCGCCGAGCGCCTGACCGAGCGGCATGATCATCATGAAGAGCAGCAGGATGAACGTGATGAGGGTCGCGATGGTGATCGTGCCCGCCGCGACCTGCGCACCGCCGATGCCGAGCACGGCGATGAACGCGACCTGCATGACGATGCTCGCGACCGGCACGACGAACGCCGACATCCGGGCGATGACGAGGCCGCGCTGGTACGCCTCGGTCGCGTGCTGGTCCACCTCGCTGACCTCACGCGCGGTGGCACCCGCGGCACGGATGGTGCGGACGGCGCCGATGCCGCGTTCGACGGCTGCGGTGAGGTCGCCGACCTTCTCCTGCGCGGCCTTCGAGGCGACCCGGATGCGCCGGCTGAGCCCGCCGACGACGACGACGGCGACGATCACGATGACGATCACCACGACGAGGAGCAGCGGGTCGATGACCGCCATCGCGATCACGGCACCGGTGAAGGTGAGCGCGCCGCCGATCGACTCGATGAGCCCCTGGGTCAGGACGGCCCGGAGGAGCGTCGTGTCACTGCCGACGCGGGACACCAGGTCACCGGTGCGGCGGACGTCGAACTCCGAGATGGGCAGGTTGAGGATCCGCGCGATGAGCTTGCGTCGGGTGGAGAGCACGACGCCCTCGCCGGCCCGCTGCAGCAGGAAGTGCTGCACGCCGTTGAGGACCCCGGCGACGAGCACCAGGACGACGAGGATCCACACGAGCGTCGACATGCCGGTGCCCTGCTGGACGGCGGTGACGACCTGGTTGACGAGCAGCGGCTGCGCCAGGGACGCCCCGGCCCCGAGGATGCTCAGCACGATGATGACGACCATCGCCGGCTTGTTCTCGAACAGGTAGGACAGCAGTCGGCCGAAGGTGGCGCGGGGGCCGTCGGTCTTCTTCGGGCGTGCGAACAAGTTGCTCATCGTGCATGGATTCTCTCACTGCAGGACCGACAGACGGACGGGAGGCTCCCCACTGGTCCGTGGGGGAGCCTCCCGTCCGTCGGGTGCGCGCGCCGGCGCGGTCGTCGCTACCGAGCCACCCGCTCCGGGAGCGGCTGGTCGTCGGCGGCGTCCTCGAGGTCGCTGCCACGGGTCTCGCGGACGAGGAACAGCGCGACCAGCGTCACGACCGCCGCGATGGTCAGGTACAGGCCGACGAGGAAGATGTTGCCGTCCGGCTGCCACAGCTTCAGGGCGATCGACGGTGCCAGCGAGGCGCCGAGGATCGACGCGACGTTGTACGCCAGGGCGGAGCCGGTGTACCGGACGTTGGTCGGGAACAGCTCCGGCAGCAGGGCACCCATCGGCCCGAAGGTGAGTCCCATCAGCGACAGGCCGACGATGAGGAACGTGACGACGGTGATCGGTCCGTGCGCCGCCGCGAACCAGAACTGGAACGTCAGGCCGAACAGCGCGATGCCGATCGTGGTCGGGATGAGGGTGCGCCGACGTCCGAACTTGTCGGCGAGCATGCCGGCGATGGGGGTGCAGATGCCGAAGAACACGACGCCGATCATGAGCAGCGACAGGAACTCGCCGCGGGAGTACCCGAGGCCGATCTGCGGGACGAGCTTCGAGGCAACGGTGCCGGTGGTGCCGTAGTTCAGCGTGAAGGTCGTCATGAAGTAGAAGAGCACGTAGGTGGCGACCATGCCGAAGGTACCGACGACGACCGCGCGCCACGAGGTGCGGAACACCCGTCCGAGCGGCACCTTCGCGACCGAACCGGAGTCCTGCACGCCGCGGAACACCGTGGACTCGACCAGACGGAAGCGCACGTAGAGCCCGATCAGGACGAACACCGACGAGACCAGGAACGGGATCCGCCAGCCCCACGCCTGGAAGTCGGCGTTCGGGGTGCCGTCGGCGCCGGCGGGCAGCGCCGCGTTGATGATGATGAACAGGCCGTTGGCGAGCAGGAAGCCGATCGGGGCGCCGAGCTGCGGCATCGAACCGAACACGCCGCGCTTGCCCTCGGGGGCGTTCTCGGTCGCGAGCAGTGCCGCGCCGGACCACTCGCCGCCGAGGCCGACGCCCTGGGCGAAGCGGAGGATGCCGAGCAGCACCGGCGCCAGGACCCCGACCGAGCCGAAGGTCGGCAGGCAGCCGATGAGGAACGTCGCGATGCCCATCACGAGCAGGGAGGCGACGAGGGTGGTCTTCCGGCCGATCCGGTCACCGAAGTGGCCGAACAGGATCGAACCGACCGGCCGGGCGAAGAACGCCAGCGCGAAGGTGACGAACGAGGACAGCTGCGATGCCGTCGGGTCCTCGTTCGGGAAGAACAGGGTGGGGAAGACGAGGACGGCGGCCGTCGCGTAGACGTAGAAGTCGTAGAACTCGATCGTGGTGCCGACGAGGCTCGCGACGACGACGCGCGAGCGCGGGTTCGTCTTCGGGGCGGACGTCGTGGTGGCCGGTGCGGCGGACATGCGTGTGAGGACCTTCGAGGTGCGCGCGCGTTCGGGGAGCGCTGCGGTGACCGGACGGCGGACTGACGACACGGTTCGCGCAGGGTGGCGCGGACACCGGGTCGGGTGCGTTAGGAGGTGGTGGTCCCGCTCGTGACGGGGTCATCAGTGTACGACGGATGTCGCTCACCTGCGAATCGACCCTGAGTGAGCCGTCAGTTCGCCGTGCCGGATCAGGCCGAGCCGGTCATGCCGGGTCAGGCCGAGCCGGGTCAGGCCGCGCCGGTGCCCAGGTGCGACGGCAGCGTGTGGCCCATCCGGTCGCGCTTGGTGTCGAGGTACCCCGAGTTCTGCGCGGAGATGCCGACGACGAGCGGCACGAGGGAGTCCACCGTGATGCCGTGCTCGACGAGCTGCCGACGCTTCTCGGGGTTGTTCGTGAGGAGCCGCACGCGGGTGATGCCGAGGTCGGCGAGGATGCCGGCGGCGCCGCCGTACTCGCGGGAGTCGGCGGGCAGGCCGAGCGCCAGGTTGGCGTCGAGCGTGTCCAGACCGTCCTCCTGCAGGCGGTACGCCTTGAGCTTGTTGATGAGGCCGATGCCGCGACCCTCGTGTCCCCGCAGGTAGACGACGACCCCGCCCTCCGCCGCGATGGTGTCGAGCGCGGCGTCGAGCTGCGGGCCGCACTCGCACTTCAGCGACCCGAAGGCCTCGCCGGTCAGACACTCCGAGTGCACGCGGACGAGTGCGCCGTCCGCGGGCGCCTGCCCGTCGGGGGTCTTCGCGATCACGGCGACGTGCTCGGCGCTCGTCACGAGGTCCCGGTAGGCGCGCATCTCGAAGAGACCGTGCGTGGTGGGGACGTTCGTGGAGACTTCGAACGAGACCGGGCTCCCGGGGGTGGCGGAGGTGAGTGCGTCGGTCATGTGGTGCTCCGGTCGGTGGGGGCCCCGTCGACCGCGCCGTCGGGCCGCTGCGGGACCGTGCGGGCGCGGACCAGCAGGTCGGGGCCGAGGCTGGACGTTGACATTACACGCAACATTCGCGCTGCGTGGATACTTCCCACCCCGATGTCGCCGAGTGCGACGCGGGGTCCGCCGAGGAGCACCGGGGCCAGGTAGACGAGCAGTTCGTCGGCCAGTCCGGCGGCGATGAACGCGGACGCGACGGTCGGTCCGCCCTCGACGAGGACACTGTGGACGCCCCGCTGACGGAGCGAGCGGAGGGCGGCGTCGAGGTCGTGGCCGGGGATGGTGACGACCCCACGGGGGTGGCGGTGCAGGGCCGCGTCGGCCGGCAACGGCCGGTCGCCGAGGACCACGGGCAGCGGCTGGTCGGCGAGGAACTCCCCGGCGTCGCCGCGGGCGGTCAGGCTCGGGTCGTCCGCGAGGGCGGTGCCGGTGCCGACGAGGACGGCGTCGTGCGCGGCGCGCTGCTCGTGGACGTGCTGCCGGGCTGCGGCGCCGGTGATCCACTGGCTGGTGCCGTCGGCCGCGGCGGCGCGGCCGTCCAGGCTGGCGGCCCACTTCACGGTGACCCAGGGGCGGCCGAGTCGGACCGAGAGCAGCCAGCGCTCGAGGAACGCCTCGGCCTGGTCGGCGAGCACGTCCGGCACGACGTCGACGCCGGCGGCTCGCAGTCGGTCAGCACCGCCGTGGGCGGCCGGGCCGGGGTCGTCGACGGCGTACACGACCCGGGCGACGCCGGCGTCGATGAGCGCGACGGAGCACGGACCGGTGCGGCCGACGTGGTCGCAGGGTTCGAGGGTCACCACGGCGGTCGCGCCACGGAGGTGCGCGGGGTCGACCTTCGCCATCGCGTCGACCTCGGCGTGCGGGGTGCCGGCACCGCGGTGCCAGCCCTCACCGAGCACCTGGCCGTCGGGGGAGAGCACGACGGCACCGACCCGGGCGTGGTCACCGACGACGGGGCCGCGGGCCGCGAGTTCGAGGGCACGGCGCATCGCCCGGACCTCGGCCTCGCTGGCGGGCGGACCGGACGGTTCCGGGGTGGTGTCGGGGGCGGTGTGGCTCACGGAGCGAGACTACCGGCGGGCCCCGACGTCGATCCGGGAGGCCAGGGCAGGTCCGACGCGGGCGTCCCGTCCGCGCGCCGCAGGCCCTTCCACGCGGGCGCGGGCGAGCCGTCGCGGTTCGGCACGAGGGCGTCCCCGCTGCCGGTGTACGCGAAGCCGGCACGACGGGCGACGGCGGCCGAGGCCGTGTTGCCGACGTAGCACTCCCAGTACACGTCCGGGGCACCCTGTGCGAAGGCCCAGCCCACCACGAGCTCCACGGCGTCGGACACCAGGCCCGCACCACGAGCGCTCGGGGCCAACCAGAACCCGAGGTCCCGGCGGGCGGTCCGGTAGCTGATCACGCCGTCGAGCCAGGTCGACCCCTGCCGCCGGATCGCCCAGGTGTACTCACGGTCGGACGCCCACCCGGGGCCGACGAGCGCGTCGACGAACGCCTGCGCGTCCTTCGCCCGGTAGGGCTGCGGGATCGTCGTCCAGCGGGCGATCTCCGGGTCCTGGCAGGCCTCGGTGATCGCGACCGTGTCCGCGCGCGTCGGCAGGTCGAGCCGGACCCGTGCCGACTCGAGCGTGACGGGGAGCACGGTCGGTCAGCGGGCGCGCGGCACGAAGCCGATCGCGTCGTACACGCGGGCGAGGGTGGCGTTCGCGATCGTCTCGGCACGGTCGGCGCCGACGGCGAGCAGCCGGTCGAGCTCGGCCGGGTCGTCGAGGAGTTCCAGCGTGCGGGCGCGGACCGGTTCGAGCTCGGCGACGACGGCGTCCGCCACCTCGCCCTTGAGGTCGCCGTAGCCCTTGCCGACGAACGACGCCTCGAGGTCCGCGACCGGGGTGTGCGTGAACGCGGACAGGATCGCGAGCAGGTTCGTCACGCCCGGCTTCGCCTGCCGGTCGGCGCGGATCTCCCGCTCGGTGTCCGTCACGGCCGAGCGGATCTTCTTGGCCGTGCGCTTCGGGTCGTCGAGCAGCCGGATGAGGCCGCTGTCGGACGCCGCCGACTTGCTCATCTTGCTCGTGGGGTCCTGCAGGTCGTAGATGCGCGCGGTCTCGGCGCCGATCCGGGCCTCCGGCACGACGAACGTGTCACCGAACCGCGAGTTGAAGCGGCCGGCGAGGTCGCGCGTCAGTTCGACGTGCTGGCGCTGGTCGTCGCCGACGGGCACGACCGCCGTGTCGTAGAGCAGGATGTCGGCGGCCATCAGGACCGGGTAGGTGAACAGCCCGACCGAGGCGGCCTCGGCGCCCTGACGCGCGGACTTGTCCTTGAACTGGGTCATCCGGCTGGCCTCGCCGAAGCCGGTCAGGGTGTTCAGCACCCAGGCGAGCTCGGCGTGCGCGGGGACGTGCGACTGCACGAACAGCGTCGACCGCGACGGGTCGATGCCGGACGCGATGTACTGCGCCGCCGTGGCACGCGTGCTGGCCCGGAGTTCGGCGGGGTCCTGCGGGGAGGTGATCGCGTGCATGTCGACCACGCAGTAGATCGCGTCGTGGTCGTCCTGCAGGTCGCGCCACTGCATCAGCGCGCCGATGTAGTTGCCGAGGTGGAGGGACCCGGCCGAGGGCTGGATGCCGGAGAAGATGCGCGTGCTGGTCATGCGGGAGTCCTGGTGCTCGTGAGCGAGTGGGGGATCAGAGTTCGTAGTCGACGACCACGGGAGCGTGGTCGGACCATCGCTGGTCGTACGCGGCGGCCCGGTCGACGGTGTACGAGGTCACCGCGGGGGCGAGCTCGGGCGTCGCGACCTGGTAGTCGATGCGCCAGCCGGAGTCGTTGTCGAAGGCCTGCCCGCGCCAGGACCACCAGGTGTACGGCCCGTCGACGTCGCCGGCCTGGGCACGTCCGACGTCGACCCAGCCGAGACCCGGGCCGGTGCTGCCGTCGGCACCCTCGACCGGTTCGCCGTCGGCACCGAAGAAGCGGCTGAAGTAGGCACGTTCACGCGGCAGGAACCCGGCGCGCTTGACGTTGCCCTTCCAGTTCTTGATGTCCCGCTGGTCGTGGCCGACGTTGAGGTCGCCGACGACGACGGCGAACGGGTTGTGCTCGCGGAGGGCGGGCAGCCGCTCGGTCATCGCGTCGAGGAACTTCCACTTCTCGTCCTGCTTGGGGGTGTCGACCTCGCCCGAGTGCACGTACGTGGAGACGACAGTGACGGTGCGTCCGCCGATCTCGTAGTCGGCCTCGATCCAGCGACCGGCGGAGTCGAAGTCCGCGGCGCCGAGTTCGACGCGGTGCAGCTGCGCCCGGTGGCGGGAGGCGATCGCGACACCGGCGCGGCCCTTCGCCGACGCGGGGTCGTGCACGACGTCCCACTCGTCGCCGAGCAGGCCGGTCAGGTCCTCGGTCGAGGCACGGACCTCTTGCAGGGCGAGCACGTCGACGTCGCGGTCGGCGAGCCAGTCGCCCATCCCCTTCCGGAACGCGGCACGGATGCCGTTGACGTTGACGGTCGCGAGGCGCAGGCGTGTCATGCGGACCACCCTATCGGCGGCGTGCGACGGCCCGGACGACGGACGGGAGGCCCGGTACCAGCTGGTACCGGGCCTCCCGTCCGTCAGGGGATCGCGCAGCGCGACCTGCGCGATCAGGCCGCGTCGTGGTCCGTCTGCAGGAAGTCGACCAGGCTGTCCGCGGTGGTCTCGGCGTCGTCGCCGGACACGGTCAGCGTGACCTGGTCGCCGTTCTCGACGCCGAGGCCGAGGAGGCCGAGGATGCTGCCGGCGTTCGCCGACTTCTCGCCCTTGGCGATGGTGACCTGGTGGCCGGACGCGGTGACGGTCTGGACGAACAGCGACGCGGGCCGTGCGTGCAGGCCGGAGGCGCTGGCGACGGTGACGGTGCGGGTGGCTTCGGACATCGATGGGCTCCTGTCGACGGGTGGTGCGCTCATGGTAGCGAGCGCCTGTGGGGTGGGTCTGGTGGGTCTGATGGGTCTGGTGGTTCGTGTCCGGCGGTCGGGGCGTCAGTCGCGGCCGGGCCAGAAGACCTCGGTGCCGGCGGCCTCGACCTCGCGGACCAGGTCCAGGTTGACACCGGGGTCCGTGATGATGGTGTCGATCGCAGCGAGCGGGGCGACGCGGCCGAACTCCTCGCGTCCGAACTTGGTGTGGTCGGCGAGCAGGATGCTCCGGCGCGCGGACTTGATCATGGCGCTCTTCACGGCGGCCTCGGCCATGTTGTGCGTCGTCAGGCCGCGCTCCGGGGTGATGCCGTTGATGCTGACGAAGGCGACGTCGACGCTGACCATGCCGATGAGCTGGTGCGTCCACGTCCCGACCCCGGCCAGCGAGTCGCTCCGGATGTTGCCGCCGAGCAGGTGCAGGTCGATGCCCGGGCGGTTCGCGACCGCCATCGCCACCGGCAGCGAGTGCGTGACGACGGTCAGGCCCCGGTCGGTGGGCAGCATCTCGGCCAGGCAGATCGTCGAGGTACCGGCGTCGATCATCACCGAGCCGTTCTCCGGCAGTTCGGCGAGGGCGGCCTCGGCGATCACCATCTTCTCGGTCTGGTTGATGCCGCCCCGGTCGCCAACGCCCGGGTGCAGGGTGATCCGTTCGACCGGGATCGCACCACCGTGGGCGCGGCGGACGAGCCCGCGACGCTCGAGGCTCGTCAGGTCACGGCGGATCGTCTCGGGCGTGACGGCGAGCAGCTCGGCGAGGTCCTTGACGTCGACCCGGCCGTGGGCGCGCGCCTGCTCGACGATGCGCTGGTGGCGTTCTGGTGCGTACATCGGGCCTCATCTGGTGAGCGGATCGCTCGGGTCGGGCTGTGCATCGGGGCTGTGCGTCCGGGCTGTGCATCTGGTCGGGACGGGCATGTGGAGCCGAACGGACATGCTCGGGCACGATCCGACCCGTCGGCCCGGCGCGGTCCTGGACGGCAAACGCAAACGGGCATCTGTTTCTGCATTTTTATCCCCGGATGTGTTTGTTTGTCAACGCGGCGCGATGTATGGTGCTGCAGAGCCGTCCGGACGCAGCACGCGCCGGACACCGCACCGCCCCCCGAACCACCCACCGCTGCTGCGCGTGAGATGAAGGAGTCTCCCCATGTCCGATCTGCTCGGAACCGGCGTCGGCCGCGGCGTTGCCCACGGCCCCGTGCTCCGGATGGCGGACCCGCTGGGAGCCCCCTCGACCGCACCGCTCGAGGGCTCGGCCGACGACGCCAAGCAGGCCGTGCACACCGCGCTCGCCGCGGTGGCCGAAGAACTGAACGAGCGGGGCCGGCTGGCCGGCGGAGACGCCCAGGCCGTGCTCGAGGCGCAGGCGCTGATGGCGCAGGACCCGACCCTCCTCGACGACGTGCACGCCCGCATCGACGGCGGCACGAACGCCGAGCGCGCCGTGTACGAGGCGTTCGCCCAGTTCCGCGACCTGCTCGTCGGCATGGGCGGCTACATGGGGGAGCGTGCCGCCGACCTCGACGACGTCGCCCAGCGCATCGTCGCGAAGCTCCGCGGTGTCCCGGCCCCGGGCGTGCCGGAGTCGGCGACCCCGTTCGTGCTCGTCGCCCGCGACCTCGCACCGGCCGACACCGCCCTGCTCGACCTCGCCAAGGTCCTGGCCCTCGTCACCCGTGACGGCGGACCGACCTCGCACACCGCCATCCTCGCCCGCGCCAAGGGCATCACCGCGATCGTCGGCGTCACCGGTGCGGACGACCTCGCCGAGGGCCAGCACGTGGTCGTCGACGCGGGCGCGGGCACCGTCGTCACCGAGCCGAGCGACGAGCTCGTCGCCGACGTCGAGCAGCGCATCGCCGACCGCCGTGCCGCCCTGGCCGCACCGCTCACCGCCGGCGCCCTCGCCGACGGACACGTCGTGCCCCTGCTCGCGAACCTCGGCAGCCCCGCCGACGCCCAGGCCGCCGTCGACCTCGGTGCCGAGGGTGTCGGCCTGTTCCGCACCGAGTTCCTGTTCCTCGACTCGCCCACCGCCCCGACCGTCGCGTCCCAGCAGGCGTCCTACGAGCAGCTCCTCGCCGCGTTCCCCGGCAAGAAGGTCGTCGTCCGTGCGCTCGACGCCGGTGCCGACAAGCCGCTGCCGTTCCTCACCGACAAGGACGAGGAGAACCCGGCGCTCGGCCGTCGTGGCCTCCGGGCGCTCCGGAACCACGAGCAGGTCCTCCGTGACCAGCTGACCGCGCTGGCCCAGGCCGACGCCGCGACCGAGGCCGACCTCTGGGTGATGGCCCCGATGGTCGCCGACGCCGAGGAGACCGAGTACTTCGTCGACCTCGCCCGTGAACTCGGGATCCGCACCGCCGGCGTGATGGCCGAGGTGCCGTCCCTGGCGCTGATGGCCGAACAGGTCCTGCGCTCCGCCGACTTCGTGTCCATCGGCACGAACGACCTGACCCAGTACACGATGGCCGCCGACCGCATGCTCGGCACCGTCGCGCACTACCAGGACCCGTGGCACCCCGCCGTCCTCCGCCTCGTCGCCCAGCTCGGCGCGGCCGGAGCGGACGCCGGCAAGGCGGTCGGCATCTGCGGTGAGGCCGCGGCCGACCCGCTGCTCGCCGTCGTCCTCGTCGGCCTCGGCGCCACCACCCTCTCGATGACCCCCGCGGCCCTCGCCGACGTGCGTGCCGAACTCGGCAAGCACACCCTCGACGAAGCCCTCGAGATGGCCCAGGCGGCACTCGCCGCGAGCACGGCAGCGACCGCCAGGTCCGCTGCCGCCGCGGCCCACACCGTCTGAGCCCGCACCACGCCCCACAGCACCCCACCCGATCCCTGCAGCAGCACCCCACACAGAGAGTCAACGCACATGACAACGTCGTCCGTTGCAGCGCCAGACACCCGCGACAAGTCGCGGGGTGGCGCTCGCGTCGCCGTCCAGAAGTTCGGCACGTTCCTGTCCGGCATGGTGATGCCCAACATCGCGATCTTCATCGCGTGGGGCCTCATCACCGCGTTCTTCATCGAGACCGGGTGGACGCCGGTCGGCGTCCTCGGCGGCTTCGGGGAGACCAACGGCGTCGCCAACATCGGCCTCGTCAGCCCGATCCTGACCTACCTCATCCCGCTCGCGATCGCCTTCCAGGGCGGCCGCATGGTGTACGAGACCCGCGGCGCCGTCGTCGGTTCCGTGATGGCCATGGGCGTCATCATCGGTGCCAACGGCACGATCATGATCCTCGGCGCGATGATCTGTGGTCCGCTCGGTGCCTACCTCATCAAGCAGATCGACAAGATCTGGGACGGCAAGATCAAGCCCGGCTTCGAGATGCTCGTCAACAACTACGCAGCCGGCATCCTCGGGTTCCTGCTCGCTTTGGTCGGCTTCTTCTGGCTGGCTCCGCTCTTCAAGCTCATCGCCGAGGGTCTCGGTGCCGCAGTGAAGTTCCTCGTCGACAGCTCGCTGCTGCCGCTCGCCAGCGTCATCATCGAGCCGGCGAAGGTGTTCTTCCTCAACAACGCGATCAACCACGGCGTGCTCGACCAGCTGGGCGCGCAGCAGGTCCAGGAATCCGGCAAGTCGATCCTGTTCCTCCTCGAGGCGAACCCCGGCCCCGGTCTCGGCATCCTGCTCGCCTTCACCTTCTTCGGTGTCGGCATCGCCCGCTCGACCGCTCCCGGCGCGATCCTCATCCAGTTCTTCGGTGGCATCCACGAGATCTACTTCCCGTACGTGCTGCAGAAGCCGATCCTGTTCGTCGCCGTCATCCTCGGTGGCGCGACCGGTGTCGCCACCAACGTCGCCTTCCAGTCCGGCCTCGTCGCGCCGGCCTCGCCCGGTTCGATCATCGCGGTCCTCACCGCGACGGCGAAGGACAGCTACGTCGGCGTCATCCTCTCGGTCGTCCTGTCCGCAGCGGTGTCGTTCGCGGTGGCGTCGTTCTTCCTCCTCGCCAGCCGCAAGCGTGACCTGGCCTCCGGCACCGGCGGCGACATGAGCGCCGCGATGGCGAAGCTGCAGCAGAACAAGGGCCGCGACGTGAACTCGGCGACCTCGGGCCTGCTCGGCAACAACTCCCCGGCCAACGAGGAAGAGGCCGAGGCCTCCCTCGGGGGTGTCAGTTCCGCCAGCACCGCCACGGCGACGCGCGTCGAGAACGTCGTGTTCGCGTGCGACGCCGGCATGGGTTCGAGTGCGATGGGCGCCAGCGTCCTCCGCAACAAGATCAAGAAGGCCGGGATCGAGAACGTCACGGTCACCAACAAGGCGATCGCGAACCTCTCGGGTGACGAGGACCTCATCATCACCCAGGAAGAGCTGACGGACCGCGCGAAGCAGAAGAACCCGAACGCCCAGCACGTGTCGGTCGGTAACTTCATGAACGCACCGCAGTACGACCAGGTCGTCGACCAGCTCAAGAACCAGTAAGACAAGAGCACGATGGGGGAGGGGACGGGCGACCGTCCCCTCTTCCGCCGTCCACCACGAACAAGGAGAACCGTATGCCCGTCCTGCAGGAGAGCCAGATCCGCATCCACACCGAGGACGCTGCGCCGACCAAGTCGGAGGCGATGAAGGAGGCGGCTGCGATCCTCCAGGAGGTCGGCGCGGTCACCGCGGACTACTACCCCGCCATGCTCGAGCGCGAGAAGAGCGTCTCGACGTACATGGGCAACTACCTGGCGATCCCGCACGGCACGAACGACGCGAAGGACGCCATCAAGGCCTCCGCGCTGTCCTTCGTCCGCTACGCCACCCCGATCGACTGGGACGGCAACGACGTCCGCTTCGTCGTCGGCATCGCGGGCGTGAACAACGAGCACCTCGACATCCTCAGCAAGATCGCGATCGTGTTCTCGGACGAGGACCAGGTCCAGGCGCTGACCGACGCACCCGACGTGGCCGCGATCCTCGCGATCCTCGGCGAGGTCAACGAGTGAGCACCGCCGTCCACTTCGGTGCGGGCAACATCGGCCGCGGGTTCGTCGGTCTGCTGCTCCACCAGGCCGGGTACGAGGTCGTCTTCGCCGACGTCGCCGCCCCGCTGATCGACGCGCTGGCCGCCGCCGACTCGTACACCGTGCACGAGGTCGGTGCCGGAGCCCAGGACCACGTCGTCACCGGCTTCCGTGCCGTGAACAGCGCCCAGGACGAGGCCGGTGTCGTCGCCGAGATCGCGACCGCCGACATCGTCACCTGCGCCGTCGGACCGACCGTCCTGAAGTTCATCGCCCCGGTCATCGCGAAGGGGCTGCAGCAGCGCTCCGCCGACGCCGCCCCGCTCGCCGTGATGGCCTGCGAGAACGCGATCAACGCCACCGATCGCCTCCGCGAGTTCATCGTGGACGCGCTGCCGGAGGACGAGCGTGAGGACGCCCTCGCGAAGGCCGTGTTCGCCAACACCGCCGTCGACCGCATCGTGCCGGCTCAGGCGCCCGGTGGCGGCCTCGACGTCACCGTCGAGACCTACTTCGAGTGGGCCATCGACCGCACCCCGTTCCACGGTGCCGAGCCGGAGCTGCCGGGGGCACACTACGTCGACGGGCTCGCCGCGTCCATCGAGCGGAAGCTCTTCACGGTGAACACCGGGCACGCCACCGTCGCGTACCACGGGTTCCTCGCCGGTGCCGACAAGATCTCCGACGCCGTCGCGATGCCCGCCGTCCGCTCCGCGCTCGAGGCCGTGCTCGCCGAGACGAGCGACCTGCTCGTCCGTCGTCACGAGCTCGACCCCGAGGTGCACCGCGCCTACGTCGAGGCGATCATCGGTCGCTTCGAGAACCCGCACCTGCCCGACACGGTCACCCGCGTCGGCCGCCAGCCGCTGCGGAAGCTGTCCCGCGACGAGCGCTTCGTGTCGCCGGCCGCCGCGCTGGCCGAGAACGGCACCGAGCCGACCGCGCTCCTCGACGCGATGGGCGCCGCACTGCGGTTCGACGTCGCGGACGACGAGCAGAGTGTCGAGCTGCAGGCGCTGCTGCGTTCGGACCGCTCGGACGCCGACATCGCGTCCGAGATCACCGGTCTCGGCGGCGAGCACCCGCTGCACGCCTCCTTCACGGGGCGGGTCGGCGCGGCGCGCGCCTGACGGACGCAACCGCCTGACGGACGCAACCGCCTGACCGACGGGAGGCCCGGTACCAGCTGGTACCGGGC
>NZ_JARUXD010000247.1:0-206 GCF_030433875.1 Curtobacterium sp. PsM8
GAGGTGGAGTTCGGCGAGGTGCACGCCTTCGTCGGCCAGGACTTCTTCCAGGCCGTCGTGCAGGCCGCCCCGCGCGGCCCGGGCACCGTCCCGCGCGCGCGGCCGCGGATGAGCGGCCAGCCCGGCCGGGGCACCGCCGGGTCGCCGGCGCCGCGCGGGGGGCGGATGGGCTCGGTCGTGGGCGGCGACCGCCCGGGGAACGCCGG
>NZ_JARUXD010000248.1:0-206 GCF_030433875.1 Curtobacterium sp. PsM8
ATCACCCCCCGGTGCGCGTGGGGGGCGCCCGGGGCGGGGCGGCGGGCGCCCGGCCCGCCCCGGTGCGCCCGCCCCCTCCCGCGGGCGCCCGTCCCGGCCATCCCGCCGCCCGGTCCGCATCGGGGCCGTCGTCGTCGACGACGCCGTCCTTCTGCGCGAAGGCCTGGCCCGCGTGCTCGAGGAGGCGGGCATCGACGTCGTCGGCC
>NZ_JARUXD010000025.1:0-46743 GCF_030433875.1 Curtobacterium sp. PsM8
CGGGAGGCTCGTCACCAGCTGGTGACGGGCCTCCCGTCCGTCTCGTGGCCCGGTTGGTGCCGGGTGTGTGCCGCTGCCGGGCGTGTGCCGCTGCCGGGTGTCAGCCGCTGCCGGATGTCAGCGCGGGATGACCGAGAACAGGAACTTCCGCCGGATCATGTACCAGCTGAGCAGGATCAGCGCGGTGTGCACGGCGGTGCCGATCCAGACGTTGCCGTAGTCGAGGGGCAGCGACGCGATCACCAGCGCGAAGAAGACCTGCCACACGAACACGTAGAGGCTGGCCTGCCCGAGCGGGATCCACAGCCACCCGATGACGGCGTTCACGGGCTTCCAGAACACGGTGAGGATCGCGTACGACACGATCGCGAAGAACGCGATGTCGATCAGACGGCCCCACTGCAGGTCCACCCGCTGGTACGCGGTGTTGTAGAGGTCCTGGTACATCGAGGCCGGGAACGGAGTCGGCGTGAAGTCGAAGCGGTCGCCGGCCCAGACGTAGACCAGGAAGGCTGCGTACCCGCAGATCAGCACGCCGATCAGGACCTTGCCGAGCCGGCCGGTCAGCGCCCGGGTGATCTGGCGTCGGTAGTACCCGAGGACCAGTCCATGCGTGAAGACCACCTGCCAGGTCAGCAGCGGGAACACCGCGTCGAACTGCGAGTTCAGCGGTTTGAAGTCGGGGTTCACCGCCTGGAAGACGTAGAGCGCCCAGCTGACGACGAGCAGCGCCCACCAGTAGCCGCGTCGGATCACCCACATGAACACCGGGATGAACAGGCTGAGCACCACGAACAGGCCCATGATGTTGAACGGCCACGGGCCCATCTCGAGCAGCAGGAACTGCCGGATCGCGTACCAGGGCGGCGGGTACGCCAACAGCTGCATCGCGTTCGGGTACAGGTCGTAGACGCGACCCTCGGCCTGCACGCCGTCGAGACCCGTGCCCCGGTCGGTGAAGGTCGTGATCGCGTCCGTGTTCAACAGCGGCACGAAGCTCAGTGCGAAGACGATGAGGATCACTGCGAGCGTGACGAGGTACTGCTTCCGGGCACGCTTCCACGCACCGATCGCCGACGCCCACTCGCCGAACCGGGCGATGCCGAGCGGGTAGACCATGCCGAGCACCATGCCGGAGAGGAACACGAACATCTCGGCACCGGTGATCGCGCCGACCGCGTGCAGCGTCAGGTACGAGTACGGGCCGGAGACCTCGATGTGGGTGATCACCACGGCGAGGATGATGAACCCGCGGAACAGGTCGAGTCGCAGATCGCGCCCCGGCTTGCCGTCGTCCGGGTAGCGCCAGCTGGGCACGAGCCGTCCGACCAGCCCGCTGACCACGAACACGAGCGCCAGGCCCGCCGCCAGCCAGACGATCCACGCCATCTGGTCGCCACCGGTGTCGAGCTGCTGGTTCGTCGCGGCGGCGCCCTGCTGCGGGGTGACCCGGTCGGTGACCGGACCGAACACGAACTGGTCGGCGTCCTGGAGGTCCGTGCGGAATGACCCGGCGATCCCCGGGGCCTTCGCGAAGCGCCAGTCGGCCACGCGGTTGCCGGCCTCGGGTTCCCGACGGTTCGCCTCGATGTACGTCACCCCGCGGATCTCGGGGGTCTCCCGCACCTCGGCGAACACCTGCCGCCACCAGCTCTGCTTCACCTGCAGCTCGCCGGCACCACCGAGGGAGTGGTCGTAGAGCGCGCCCGTGTCGAGCAGCATCGGGCGGTCTCGGTCGACGGCGAACCGGTCGACGAAGGACCGGGGCTGCTGCTGGTCGTAGCCCCAGCGTTCGGCGAAGCGCTGTGCGACCTCGTCCGACGCCGGCACGTCGTTGCGCGTCAGCGGGACGTCACGGCCGGCTGCCTCGGTCGCCTTGCCCTTGCCGAAGAAGAACATCGACAGGCCGACCCAGTCGACGGACGACGCCCCGGGCCAGTACGGCTCGTAGGGGTCGTCGGCGGCGGTGAGCCGGCCGTCGCCGTTGGTGTCGAGCTTCTCGGTGTCGGTCGCCGACAGGTCCGCCAGACGGCCCGCGGACGAACCGAACGGGTAGCCGGCGCCGTAGGAAGGCGACCACACCATGCGGGCATCCGAGTCCCCGGCGTGCACCTGCTTCGCGACCGTCCGGAAGGCCCGCACGAACTGCGTCGGCTGCTGTCCCCAGCGCACCCACGTGCCGTTCATCTGCGGGGCGAAGCGGACCAGGAGCTGGGTGTCGTACTGCCGGTGGGCTCGCTCGAACAGGGTGTTCGCGCGACGGGCGTCGGCGGTCGTCAGGGATCCGAGCGACTGGTCGGGCACCAGGCTGACGACCAGCACGGCACCCTGGGCCGCGGCGGCCCGGGTGGAGCGGAGGAACTGCTGCTGAGCACCTGCGTCGAGCGGGTAGGCGATCTCGACGCCGTACATCGACGGGGTCGCACCGAGGCGGCCCTCGTAGCCGTCGGGAGCGTCGGAGCCCCAATCGAGGTCGGGGCCGAACCAGGTCCGGCCGGTCGGCGGGTCGACGGCACCCCGCGGGCCGGCCGTCGGAGTACTCGTCGCGGCGGCCGTCGGGGTGCTCGTCGCGGCGTTCGCCGGCAGGGCTCCGCCGAGCAGGAGCACGCCGATGACCATGAGGAAGGCGACGACCCGCGCCCCGAGCTGTGTCACCGGTCGCACACCAGCACCCAGACGTTCCGCCCACCCTCGTGGTGGTGTTCGAGGCGGTCGAGCGCCGCGATCGCCAGGGCCAGGCCGCGCCCGCCCTCGTCCTCCGGGTCGGCCATCGTCACGGCGCTGAGGTCGATGTCCACGGGCATGCCGTTGTCCGACAGCACCGCGACGAGCTCGGTGTCGTGGGCGGTCAGGTCGAGGACGAACCGACGCCCCTCGTGCGGGTCCGACCGGCGGGTGTGCTCGATGACGTTCGCGGCGACCTCCACCAGGGCGGTCTCCAGTCGGAACCGCAAGGTCGGGTCGTCGATCCCCTGGCCGTCCCACCACGCGGCGAAGGTGTCCTGCACGGTGTCCAGCGACGCCGGGACCGCGGGGACGTCGATGCTCGCGTGCGTGCTCACAGAGGTCCTCCGACCGTCGTGGACTCGTGTTCCAGGGCCACCGGGGCGTCAGGGCCCTTGTAGCGGACCGCCCGGATCACGATGCTGAAGATGAAGAGGTCGAAGACGACCCACGCGGTGTTCACCAGGGGCGCGATCCCCTCCGCCTGACCGGTCAGGTACCGGATGCCGATCATCACCAGAGCCGCGGCGAGCGCCGCCATCGCGATGAGCTGCGGCTTCACGAGGTCCCAGCGCGGCTTGGCGGCACTGGCGTCGCGGACCTTCGGCGTCACGCGGAAGCCGAGCGGCCGGCCGCGGAAGACGTTCTCGAACGCGCTGGTGACCGACTCGATCCACACCGGGAAGAGCGCCAGCGAGTACTGCTGCCCGCGCCACGTCGGTCTGCCCGCGGCGACCACCCAGAACAGCAGCTGGTTGAGCACCAGGAACGGGATGAGCCGGGCGAAGAAGTCGGTGCTGTAGGCCTGGACCGGCACGACGCCGAACGACAGGCAGAGCACCGGGGCGGCGATGTACACCACGGCGGCGAAGCCGGACAGGTAGCTCCACATCGTCGAGAAGTACATCAGGCGCTGCCCGAACGACAGGCCCTTCTGCACCAGGGGGTTCTCGCGGAAGAAGACCTGCATGGTGCCCTGTGCCCAGCGGAGCCGCTGCACGAGCATCGTCTCGAGGTCCTCCGGCGCGAGCCCCTTCGCCAGGATCTCGTCGTGGTAGGCCGAGCGCCAGCCGAGGCCGTGCAGACGCATCGCGGTCGCCATGTCCTCGGTCACCGAGATCGTGGCCAGCGGCATGATCGCCTGCGCCTCGTCGTCGCGGTTCACGTCGAGCGCCCGGGCGAGCACCGCGATGGACTCGATCGCGGCCACCGGCGACGCACCCCGCTGCCCGAGGACGTCGAGTGCGGCGTCGTCGAGGCCAGCGAAGGTGTTCGCGTCGGTCGACATCGCCGCGAGCTCCTGGAGGTCGGCGCGCACCGACTCGAGGTCGGCGGCGGCGAACCGGAACGCGATCGCGTCGATGCCGCGCTGGAAGCGGTAGGTCACGTCACCGAGCGGCTCCCCGGACGCGATCTCGTCCCGCGCCCTGTCGACGACCGCTTCGGCGTCGTCGAGGGCGACCAGGACACGCTCGTCCGTCTCGGTCTCGCGTGCCCGCCCCAGGAGCTTCCTCGCGGTCTTGATGGTGCGCTGGACGCTCGTCTCGACCTCCCGCACGTACCGCGTGATGCCGAGCTGCATCAGCGCCTCGCGCCGGAGGATCGCGTTCGACCCGCAGAAGAACGCGGCGTTCCAGCCGTCCTTCGACTGCTGGATCGGTCCGTAGAACAGCGGCGCCTGGCTGCCGAGCGGGTCCGAGTCGGGCACGTTCTCGAACCACTGCGGGGTCTGCACGAGCGCCATCCGCTCGTCCTTGAAGTAGCCGAGGGTGCGGTCGAGGATCGAGGGTTCCGGCACTTGGTCGGCGTCGAGGATGAGCAGGAACTCCCCCTGCGTGGCGAGCAGGGCGTTGTTGAGGTTACCGGCCTTGGCGTGCCGCGGACGGTCCACCCAGTCCTTGCCTCGGGTGATGACGCCGAGCCCCGCGGCCTCGGCCGCCGCACGCATCTCGGGGCGGTTGCCGTCGTCGAGCACCCAGGTCGTGTGCGGGTGCGTGATCGCCTTCGCCGCGAGGGCAGTGCGCATCACCAGGTCGATCGGTTCGTTGTACGTGGTGATGAAGACGTCGACCGTGACGTCGGTGCTCGGCTTCGTCGGGGGCTCGCCGCGCTCGCGGAGCCTCCACGCCCCGAACGCGAAGAGCACCGAGTCGATCACGCTGTACGTCTCGGCGAGGATCAGTGGCACGGCGATCCACCACGAGTGCCAGTTCACCGAGGCGATCCAGCGCCAGCCGACGTAGTTCAGGCCGGACACCGCCGCGAGCACGGCGACGGTCCGGACGGCCAGGAGTCGGCGGCGGGGCGTGCCGACGGTCAGTCGACGACGGTCGCGTCGACCGACGTCCAGCGCCGTCATCGGCGCACCCCTGCTGACCCGTCGCTGCGGTGCACGGCGTCCCTCCTGATCCCCGAAGTCCCGCGCACGCGGTTGCCGCGCACGGGTATCCCATCCGGTGCCGTCGGCGGATCCAGGGTCCACGGGCGGCGCCGTCCGCTCGGCGTCGTTCGGGTCGACTCCGGCGTGCTGTCTTGTCTACCGCAGCGGGGCGACACCTGTCAGCAGGATGCCCCGATCTGGGGACGCCGGAGGTGCTGCTCGACGCTGTGCAGGACGGCGGTCAGAACGGCAGGTGCCGGAGCCACCAGGCCTGCGAGCGGATCCGCGCGACGAGCTCGGTGAACGTCCGCGACCGCTCGAGGTCGGGTCGGCCGTCGTCGTGCACCAGGTAGCGGTCGGAGAGCCGTCCGGACCCGGCCCCGAGCAAGGCCTCGAGATCACGGAGAACCGTGTTCCGATCCGCTCGGGTGAGTGGGACGCTCCGCAGCCGGTCCGCGGCGGCCTGGAAACGCTCGGCGTTCCGACCCCCGACGTCGTCGACCTCACGCACGAGCGGCACGATCGCGTCGACCGCATCCGCCAGTCGTTCCACCCGCCCCCGCACACCGCGAGCCTAGACTCACCCCATGTTCGGACGAACACGACGTGACGCGGAACCGGTCGACCTCAGCACGCTGGCACCCTGGCAGTCGGACGGCGTCTCGGCGCAGTGCGTGCCGCTGCCGATCGGCCGCAAGGGCAAGACCATCCCGGGCGTCATGGTCTTCGACGGGACGGTCTCACCGGTGTTCGCGGTGCGTGAGGTCCAGCAGCTCGTCGACCACGACCTCAACACCGTCGAGAACGTCATCCAGCCGCCGATCGCCTTCCTCATGTGGCCGGACGACGCCGCGGACGACTCCATCGCAGGGCATTGGCTCCGCGGTGCGCCGGCGGAGAGCCTGACCCTGCTCGTCGAGCCGCTGGAGGTGTCGCCGACGGTGCAGCTGCTGGGACCGGCACTGAAGTCGTTCCGCGAGTGGGTGCACACGCTTCCTCGCTGAGCGCAGGTCAGGCGCGGCGACGCTCGACCATCCACCGCAGGTGCGCGCCGAAGACCGACCCCGCAAAACTGCTGGTGATCCACGGCAGCAGGGCCACATCCCACCCGTCCAGGACACGGGTGAAGAGGATCATCGCGCCGAAGATGCCCACCACGAGGAGCAACGACGCAATCACCGGTCGGAGCAGTGCGAACACACTCCCTGCCCAGATGAGTCCGGCGACGAAACCCACCGCCAGGTACGGAGCGAGAACGTCGGCGTGCCCGCCCGCGATACCGATCGGGACCCCGATACCCACAACGAGCAGGCACGCCGCCGCGATCAAGTTCACCGGATGCTGTCGCTGTCCGCGCCAGCGCTTTGTCTGTGTCATTTCGGGTAGTACCCAATGTTCTGGAGCGTGTGGTGCGCGGTGTCGGTGACGATGCCCGTGACGCCGCCGACACCGGCAGACGCGTTGAGCCTGATTGCGTTGGCACCCCCGCTGAACACCCCGCTCAACGACCGGACGTTGTTCACAGCCAGGTTGTTCAACGAACTGCTTGACGACTGACCGCCAGGGACCATCGTGCCACCCGCTCCCATCGCAGCGTTCCACGTCGCGTCCCAACCCGACAGCTGCTTCCCGCTGACGAGGTCACCGGCTGCGCCGCCCGTCACGCTGCTGCTGGCGCCGAACCCGAGCGTCGCCATCCGAGCCGTCATCGAGTTGGTGGCCTGCCCGAACCGTTGCGCGAAGGTCCCACCGGCCGGGCCTGCGAGACTCCCGAGAGCGGAGCTCGCGCCACCGCCGACCATCTGGCCGACGAACTCGCGGTTGTCCCACTTTCCGTCGTGGTTGATCGCGTAGGACACCCCGCTGCTCGCGGCACCGGCGACACCGTTCACTGATGCGTTGACCGTCGCAGCGCTGACCATACGTGACGCTGACGCGGCAGTGGCGGCGCGCGCTGCGGCACGGCCTGCCACCATCATCCCGCCGCCGCCGAGGGCGCCGGTGATCCCGCCGACAGCCGTGTCGACAGCGACCTGGCCCCAGTCGACGCTGCCCTTCGTCGCCTTCTGGGAGGCGGTCGAGATCGCGCCGCTGACCATCGCGCCGGATGCCGCCATCAGCGCGATGCCGGCCGGACCGCCGACGCCGGTCGCGAGCAGCGCGACACCGAGGATGACCCCGGCGCCTCCGACGACGCCAGCCGCCACGTACTCCCAGTGACTGCCGTGCTCGTCCTGGTACGCCTGCAGGTCGGCATCCGTCGCCGGCCGGAGCCCGAGCGGGTCGACGGCGTGCAGCGGGTCGTTCCCCGCGTAGGCGTAGGGGTTGCCGGACCAGGCGGTACCGATGACCGGCGGCAACGGGTCGACCGACAGGAACCCACGGGCCGACGGGTCGTACACGCGGGCACCGAGCCACTCGAGCCCTGCGACGGCGAGCCCGCCGGTGGCGGTCAGGTCGACGCCGGCCGGGAGGCCCGTGGCCGCGTCGAGCGCGCTCCACGGGTCCGCCGTGTCGGTGGCGCGGGCAGCTCGCCACGTGGGCTGGGCCCAGTCGTCGCCGACGGCCGTGATCCCGCCCGGCAGGCCGAGGACGTGCACGCCGCCGATCGACAGCAGCGACGGGGTCGGGGACGCGGTGTCCCACCACGTCTCGGCGCCGTCGACCTCGAGCGGTTCGCCGAGCACGTCGACGCGGAGGCGGTGCGCGCCCGTCTCGGTGTACGCGGCGTCTCGCTCGACGACTGCGCTCAGGTGTCCGAGGTCGTCCCACGCGTACTCGGTGGTCGTGCCGTCGGCGGCCGTGCGGCGGACGCGGCGACCGAGCCCGTCGGAGACGTACTCGACGCGTTCGTCCGTCGCGTCGTCGGTGCTCGCGAGGAGCGTGCCGGCGGCGTCGTGCTCGTGTCGGCGCCCGGTGTCACCGACGTGCTCGGCGACGAGGCGACCGGCGTCGTCGTACGCCCACGTGGAGGACGACCCGTCCGGGTGTCCGGCACGGACGAGCTGACCGGCCTCGTCGTGCTCGTAGGTGGTCGTCAGGCCGCCCTGCACTACGGCGCGGATGCGGTCCTCGGCGTCGTGCTCGATCCGGGTGGTGTCGGCGCCGTCGGTCGTCGTGGTGGTGTGGGCGACCAGACGGCCGTTCTCCCAGCTCCAGGCGTGCACGACGTCGCCGACCGCGGCCTGGACGGGGCGTCCGGCCGGGTCGAGGACGAACGAGACGACCGGCAGGCCCACCCGCTCCACGGCGACGAGCCGACCGGCAGCGTCGCGACGGTAGGTGGTGCGGGTGCCGTCGGGCTCGGTCCGGGCCGTGCGGTTGCCGTCGGCGTCGTACTCCCACGTGACGGACCGGTCCCCGCGGCTGCGGCGGACGAGCAGCCCACGGCCGTCGTGCTGGAGTTCGTGGTCGAAGGCGCGGCCGTCCCCGCCGCTGTGGTCGGTGACCACGACGGTGCCGGCGGCGCGGTCGAAGCGGACCTCGGACACGGTCCGTCCGTCGACCGCCACGGTGTGCTGTCGCCCGGATGCGTCGAACGACCAGGTGGTGGTGTGCCCGTCGGGGTCGGTCTGCCCGGTCTGGCGGCCCGCGGCGTCGTACGTCGCCGAGGTCTCGCGGCCGAGCGGATCGGTCACGGCGACGACACGGTCAGCACCGTCGTACCGGTGGGTCGTCACACCGCCGAGCGGGTCGGTGACGCTCGTCACCCGGCCGCGGAGGTCGTGCGTGAACCGGGTCACGCCGCCGAGTCCGTTGACGGCCTCCACGAGCTGCCCGGCCGCGTCGTAGCGGAACCGCCGCTGCCCGGAGCGGACGTCCTGGGCGCTGACGAGTCGACCGGCGGCGTCCCATCGGTAGCGGGCCGTGCCGGCGCCGGGGGTGCTCCGCGTGGTCACCCGCCCGACGGCGTCGTACGCGGTGCGCTCGACGTCACCGGTCGGCAGGGTCCGGGTGACGATGCGGCCGTCGGCGTCGTACCCGAGCACCGTCCGCGCGCCGAGGGGGTCCGTGCTGGCGGACGGGCGTCCGCAGACGTCGTACTCGTAGGTCGTCCGGGCGCCGGACGGGCTGACGACGGCGAGGACACGGCCGGCGAGGTCCCGCTCGAAACGGGTCAGACCGCCCTCGCCGTCGACCAGCTCCACGGGTCGGCCGCAGCGGTCGTAGGTGATGAGTTCGGCCTGGCCGTCGTCACGGGTGGACTCGATCGGCCGGCCGTACTCGTCGTGGCGGACGATCGTGGTGCCGAAGGCGTCCCGGAGCGTCGCGACGCCCGTCGTCACGTCGGTGTCGCCCTCGACTCGGACACCGGTCGGGTCGGTGACGCCGGTGAGCGCACCGTTCCGGTCGTGGTCGCGTCGCCAGACGTTGCCCTCGGGGTCGACGGTCTCACGCAGCCGGGACAGCGGGTCGTGCACGAAGCTCCAGCGACCGCCGTCGGGCAGGTCGAGCGCGGCGACGTTGCCGAGGTCGTCGAACGTGCGGGTCACGGTGCGTCCGAGCGGGTCGGTGGTGCGCTCGGCTTCCCCGTTCGCCCCGTAGCCGTAGGCCGTGCGGGCACCGGTGGGGTCGGTCACGGCGACGATCCGGGAGCCCTCGTGTTCGAAGGTCCACTCGGCGCCGTCCGCGTCGCGTCGGGAGGTCAGGCGGCCGGCCGCGTCGTACCGGTACTCGGTGCGGGCACCGGAGGGGGTGGTCATCGCGGTCGGTCGTCCGGCGGCGTCCCGCTCGACGCGCAGCACGTCGCCGAGGGCGTTCCGGGTCGCCACGAGTTCGCCGTGTTCGTCGTGCTCGAGCTCGACGGTGACGCCGGTGGGGTCGACCGCACGTCGGAGCAGTCCGCGTTCCCAGGTGAGTTCGCTGCGCCCGCCCTCCGGGTCGACGACGACGGACGGGTCACGCTCGTCGCCGGTGTACTCGTAGGTCACGACGGAGCCGGTCTCGGTGACGACGGTGGTCACGCGGTCCTGGTCGTCGTACCCGTAGGTGATGTCAGCACCCGAGGGCGTGACCGTCCGGGTCCGCCGGCCGCGGTCGTCGACGGCGTGCACGGTGACCGAACCGTCGCGGTCGGTGACCGAGACGAGGCGACCGCGGGCGTCGTAGTGCATCGACTGCCGTGCGTCGTCCGTGTCGACGACGCCGACGAGCCGGCCCTTCGCGTCCGCGATCCACGTGTTCGACCGGGAGCCGTCCGGGTCCGAGACCACGGTGACGCGGCCGGGCAGGTAGGCGAACCGGACGGTGCGGCCGTGCGGGGTGACCTGCTCGACGACGCGACGGTCGCCGTCGTAGGTGTTGCGGGCCTCCACGACGCCGTGCTCGTCGACCACCGCGACGACCAGGCCGTCGTCGTTCCACTCGTACGAGCGGGTGCCCGTCGGACCGTGCACGTGGGTGAGCTGTCCGGCGTCGTCGTGCTCGTACTCGACGCGACGGCCGTCCGAGCCGCGCGCCACGACGACCCGGCCGTCGAGCGTCTCGACGTCGATCCAGCGGCCTCGCTCGTGCGCCAGCCGCGACACGGTCCCGTCGGCGCTCCGCTCGACCCGGACCGTCGTGCCCGGGCCGCTGCCGGCTGCCAGCCAGGTACCGGACGGCGTGAACGCCCACCAGCCGCCGTCGGAGTCGCGGACGACCAGGCGTTCGCCCTCCTGCGCGAGTCGGGCGTACTCGCCGACGGCCTGGTCCCAGCCGTCGCCGTCCCGCGGGAACCGGAGCACGCGGCCGTCCGCCTGCGTCAGGGTCGCGCCCTCGTCGTCGACGGTCAGCGCGGTCTCGAGCACGGACGCCCATCCGCGGCCGAACACGCCCACGCGGTCGTCGAGCGAGTTGTACATGCGGGTGAGTCGGAGCTGCTCGGACGCCCCGGTGAACCCGAGGTCGAGTTCCGACTCGAGGAAGTTGCCGGTCGCGGTGTTCACCGGGTCGAGCGAGTAGCCGGTCGTCGGCGGCGCACCGAAGGCCTGCGGCGGCTCGATCGTCAGCCCGGACCGGTCGGCGGACACCCCGGCGCCCTGCAGCGCGGCGGCGAGGGCGACGTCGGACACCGTGGACACCGTTCCGCTGCCACCGGCGGCCTCGAACGCGGCGGCGACGGTGTTCGCCCACGTGACGTCGGCGTCGTTCGCGGTCAGCCAGCCGTCGATCGCGCTGGCGACGCCGTGCGCGCTGATGGAGCCCCACTTGCAGCGGGACGCGAAGTCGTCGAGCTTGCCGCGGAGCGCCGAACCACGGCCGGTCAGCTGCCCGTTCAGGTCCCCGGAGCCGGTGGCGAAGGACCGGAGGTCGTCGGGACGGGCCGACGACGTCCCACCGCCCCCGCCGCCACCGGAGCCCGGCGTCGGCGTCTGCCGCGTGCCCGCGGGCGGCGTGCTGGACTGGAACACCGGCTCGGGTTCGGGCGCTTCCGACGGCGGCTTGTCCTCGCCGAACAGCCAGTCGTGACCGACCTCGAGCAAGTTGCGGTCGTCGTGCTCCTTCTGCCAGTCGCGGGCGCGCTTGCGACGCGCGTTCTCCTGCTCGGCAGCGGTCTTGAGGATCCGGACCCATCCCGCGACCTCGCGGAGGGTCCCGGTCAGCCGGGTGGCGTCGGTCGCGGCGGTCGTCGCGTTCTGGCCGAAGAGGTCGGCGAAGTGACCGCGGAAGTCCGTGGCGGCGGTCGTGACGTAGGACGCTCGACTGGCGGACTGCCCCTCGATCGTGTCCGCGGTCGACGTCAGCTCGGCGATGAGCGCGTCGGCCGTCGCGTTGTCGAACTCGAGTGGTGCTGCCCCGTGCAAGTCGCTCATGTCCCGTCCCCCGGTCGTCGTCCTGGTCGTGCTGGTCGTACTTGTCGTACTTGTCGTGCTGGTCGTCCCGGGAGCTCAGCCCGCCCCCACAGACGACAGCGGCCCGGTCCGTCGAACTGGTCGACGGCCCGGGCGCTGCGTGAACGGCTGCTTACGCGCCGCCACCCGCCGTGAAGATGTCCTGCGAGATCTTGTCGAGCTGCGTGCGGAGCTGCTCGAGTTCGGTCTTCGCCTTGTCCAGCGCAGCCTTCGTCTCGGGCCAGGTCGACCCACGGAAGTTCGACGCCAGCGGGCCGTCCCACACGTTCGAGTCGGACAGCACGCGCCCCTGGGCGTCGAGCTGCGAGATCTGGTCCGTGAAGCCACCGTTCACGATGGACTGGATCTGGCGGATGGCGGTCTTCGCCTGTTCGGTCGAAAGCACACGCGACATGGTGAACCCCTCTTCTTCTCTTCGTACCTGCACCCCCGCGCAGAAGATCCCCCGGAGGCTCTGACGTCGTCAACCATACCGGGTCGCCGGGCCGACGGGCCAGGTTCTCCACAGACATGACCGGAGGCCCGACACCAGCTGGTGTCGGGCCTCCTGTCAGACCGGTGCGCGCGTCACCACGCGACCGACTCGGACGTCACTGCGTCAGTCGCGCGTGTGGCGCGGCTTGCGGTCGTCGCCGTAGCCACCGCGGTCGTCACGCGAGCCACGGTCGTCGCGGTCGCCGTAGCGGGCGCCGTCACGACGGGTGCCGCTCTCGCGACGCACACCGCCCCGGCTGTCCGGACGGATCTCGATGAGCTTGCCGCTGATGCGGGTGTCGCGCAGACGGTCGAGGACGCCGGAGTCCATGTCGGCCGGCAGCTCCACGACGGAGAAGTCCGGACGGATCTGGATCGCGCCGAAGTCGTCGCGGCGCAGGCCGCCCTCGTTGGCGAGTGCACCGACGATCTGGCGCGGCTCGACGCGGTGGCGACGGCCGACCTCGATGCGGTACGCGGTCATCGGCACCGAGCGACGGCGGCGGTCGCCACCACCGCTGTCGCCGTCACGGTCACGATCACGGGCCGGACGGTCGTCGCGGCTGCGACGCTCGTCGCGCTCGATCTGCTGGCGCGCGCGGTCGTCCGCGGGGTCGAGGAGCAGCGGGGTGTCCCCCTGCGCCACGACGGCCAGGGCTGCGGCGACGTCGGACTCCGGCACGTCGTGGTGCTCGACGTAGTGGGCGATGATGTCGCGGAACGCGCTGACGCGGGACTCCTGCCCGAGGGCGGCAGTGATCGCGTCGTCGAAGCGGGTCAGGCGGGTCGAGTTGACGTCCTCGACGCTCGGCAGCTGCATCTGGGTGAGCGGCTGACGGGTGGCCTTCTCGATCGCGGTGAGCAGGCGACGCTCACGCGGGGTGACGAAGCTGATCGCGGCACCCGACCGGCCGGCACGACCGGTGCGGCCGATGCGGTGCACGTACGACTCGGTGTCGATCGGGATGTCGAAGTTCACCACGTGGGTGATGCGGTCGACGTCGAGCCCGCGGGCGGCGACGTCGGTGGCGACCAGGATGTCGAGCTTGCCGGACTTCAGCTGGTTGACGGTCCGCTCACGCTGGGCCTGGGCGACGTCACCGCTGATGGCGGCGGCGGCGTACCCGCGGGCGCGGAGCTTCTCGGCCAGGGTCTCGGTCTCGCTCTTCGTGCGGACGAAGACGATCATGCCCTCGAAGTCCTCGACCTCGAGGATGCGGGTCAGGGCGTCGACCTTCTGCGGGTACGACACGACCAGGTAGCGCTGCGTCGTGTTCGCCGAGGTGGTGGTCTTCGCCTTGACCGTGATCTCGGCCGGGTCGTTGAGGTACTGCTTCGAGATGCGACGGATCTGCGCGGGCATCGTCGCGGAGAAGAGCGCGACCTGCTTCGTGTCCGGCGTCTCGGCGAGGATCGTCTCGACGTCCTCGGCGAAGCCCATCTTGAGCATCTCGTCGGCCTCGTCGAGCACCAGGTACTTCAGCTCGGACAGGTCGAGGGTGCCCTTGGCGATGTGGTCCATGATGCGACCGGGGGTGCCCACGACGACGTCGACGCCGCGACGGAGGGCGGACAGCTGCACGCCGTACGCCTGGCCGCCGTAGACCGGCAGGACGTGGACGTGCTTCATGTGGGCGGCGTACTGCTCGAACGCTTCGCAGACCTGGAGCGCGAGCTCACGGGTCGGGGACAGGACGAGTGCCTGCGGCAGCTTCGAGCCGGCTTCCATGCGGGACAGCACGGGCAGCGCGAACGCGGCGGTCTTGCCGGTACCCGTCTGGGCGAGGCCGACGACGTCGCGGCCCTCGAGCAGGATCGGGATGGTGGCGGCCTGGATCGCGGAGGGGGTCTCGTACCCGATGTCCTTGACGGCCTTGAGGACGGGGTCGCTGAGCCCGAGGTCGGCGAAGGTGATCACGGGCTCCTCGTCGACGGCTTCGGCGGGGGTGGTGTTCTCGGTGCTCATGGGGAGAACGGTATCCCGTTTTCGGGCTGGACCCCAGACGGACGGGAGGCGCGTGGCGGCGTCACCACGTGCCTCCCGTCCGTCTGGGGGTCGGTTCAGACGACGGACCAGCCGCCGTCGCTCGGCAGGACCGCCCCGTTGACGTTGGCGGAGTCGTCGCTGAGGAGCCACGTGATGGCCGCCGCGAGCTGCTCCGGCTGGGCGACCGGGGGGATGGTGGTCTGCATGATCGGGCCCACGCGGTGGGCGGCGTACTCGCTCTTCATGGGCGCCTCGATGTTCGTCGCGACGGCTCCCGGGGCGACGGCGTTGGCGCGGATGCCCTGGGGACCATGGAAGAACGCGACGCTCTTGGTGTACCCGGCGATGGCGTGCTTGGACGACGTGTACGCGGCACCGGCGGCGGAGGCCTTGAGCGCGGCCTCGGACGCGACGTTCACGACGGAGCCCTTGCCGGCCGCGATCATCAGCGGCAGTACGGCGCGGGTCAAGCGCATCGGCCCGGTGACGTTGACGCTGAAGACGCGCTCCCAGGTGGCGTCGTCGACCTCGTCCGGCGGCAGGAACGCGTCCATGATGCCGGCGACGTTGGCGAGCCCGTCGATGCGGTCGCCCGCTGCGGCGATGAGGGCGTCGATGGTCGCACTCGCGGCGACGTCCCCGACGACGGTGTGCACGTCGAGGCCGCCGAGCTCGGTGCGGAGCGCGTCGAGGCGCGCGGCGACGACGTCGGTGGCGATGACGCGGCCGCCCTCCTGCGCGATGCGGGTGGCCGTGGCGCGTCCGATGCCGGATCCCGCTCCGGTGACGATGATGGTCGAGCCGGCGAACCGTCCGGCGGTGGTGTCGGTCATGGGGTCTCCTCACTGAGTCGCGCTGCCTGCGCACCACAGTTGTAGCACTCAGTGCCGAAAGGGGAGCATGAACGACCGACCTCCGGGGCGTCCGCGCACGATCGACCCCGATGCGGTGTCCCTCGTCGCCCTGCGGCTGTTCGACGAGCGCACCTACGACGCGGTGTCGATGGACGACGTCGCCGCCGAGGCCGGGGTCAGCCGCCGCTCGCTCTTCCGGCTCTTCCCGACGAAGGGCTCGCTGGTCTGGGGCGGTCTCGACGAGTTCCGGGAGCGCTTCGAGGACGCCCTCGCCAGCCGACCGTACGACGAGTCCTCGGGCGACGCGCTCCGGGCCGCCTACCGGATCGCTGCGACGTTCCCCGCCGAGGCGGTCGACCTCACGCGACGGCGCCTCCGCGTGATCCGGGCGAACCCCAGCCTCGGGCAGGAGGGTGCCTTCTTCATCACCGAGCTCGAGCACACCCTGGTGGCGTTCGTGGCCGGGCGCGACGGGGTCTCCGAGGAGGACCTGGCCGTGCAGGTGCGCTGCGCGGTGTTCGCGGCAGCGGCGGACGCGGCCCTGACCTGGTGGGCCCTGAACGGCGGCGCCGGCGGACCGGCCGAGGTCGTGGACGGGGTGCTCGCCGGGCTGGTGTGAGCCCTAGCCGGCGGCCGGTCTGTCCGGGTCGGCCTGGCCGCCCGGGGCGACCGGGCCATCCGGGGCGAGCGGGCCACCCGGGGCGGCCTCGCCACCTGCGCCGAGGACCTCGGCCGCACGGTCGTTGAACCGCGCCAGCAGCCGGGCGAGGTCGCGCAGTTCCTGCCCGTCGAACACGCTCGTGACGTCGTCGAACACCGCGTCCCCCTGCGCGTCGAGGCCGTCCAACAGGGCACGTCCGGCCGGCGCCAGTGCGAGCAGGGCCGCGCGACCGTCGTCCGGGTCCGGGGTGGTGCGGACGTAGCCGGCGTCGACGAGCCCCGCGATCCGCCGGCTGACCACCGGTCGCGACAGGCCGGTGCGCTCGGCGACGGCGGTCGAGCGGACCGCGCCCAGGCGCTCGACGGCCCGCAGGATCACCCGGGCGGTCGGGTCGAGTCCGCCGGACTGCTCGATGAGCACCGTGCGCAGCGTCTGGCGCACCCAGAGCCGGTCGAGCTGCCGACGGAGCAGCCGCTCGGCCTCGGGCCGGTCGTCGCCGGGCCGGTCGTCGTCCGGCTGTTCGTCGTCCAGCTGTTCGTCGGGGCGTTGGTCCTCGGGCACGGCGTCATCGTACGACGCGCCAACTAGTTGCTTGCAGAACGCAATCGATGTAAAGTTGCGGAGCCTGCAATGTTTCAGGTTGCGCAGCGGCCCCTCGGTGGCCCCCGCACCCGCCTCGCCTCCGCCCGACGACGCACTCGCCGTCCGGCACGTCGAACCAGAAGGACCCGCATTGTCAACAGCCACCGCACAGACGCCGGTGTCGGGCCGGAGCGCCACCACCGGTGCGCCCGGTCAGCAACCCCTGATGACCCACCGTCAGATCCTGCTCGTCATCTACGGGCTGATGGCGGGCATGTTCCTGTCGTCCCTCGGACAGACGGTCTTCGGCACCGCGATCCGCACCATCGGTGACGACCTGCACGGGCTCGACCAGCAGGCGTGGGTGACCACCGCCTACCTGATCACGTCGACCATCGCGACGCCGATCTACGGCAAGCTCTCCGACATCTTCGGCCGTCGTCCGCTCTACATCTTCGGCATCGTGGTCTTCATCCTCGGCGCCGTCCTGTCGTCGATGTCCACGTCGATGCTCATGCTCGCCGCCTTCCGCGCCGTGCAGGGCATCGGTGCCGGTGCGCTGATGTCGCTGCCGCTCGCGATCATGGGCGACATCCTCGCCCCGCGTGAGCGTGCCAAGTACCAGGGCTACTTCCTCGCCGTCTTCGGCATCTCCTCGGTCATCGGCCCGCTCATCGGCGGCCTGCTCGCCGGCGCCTCCGAGATCCTCTTCATCACCGGCTGGCGCTGGGTGCTCCTCATCAACGTGCCGATCGGCATCGCCGCGCTCGTCATGGTGATCGTCTTCCTGCACCTGCCGAAGGTGCACGACAAGCGCGACAAGCCGATCGTCGACTGGTGGGGCGCGACCTCGGTCATCGTCACCCTCGTCCCGCTGCTGCTGGTCGCCGAGCAGGGCCGCACGTGGGGCTGGGGCTCCCCCGCCGCACTCGCCTGCTACGTCATCGGCGCGGTCGGCCTGGTCGCCCTGCTGATCATCGAGTCGAAGATGGGCGACGCGGCGATCATCCCGCTCAAGCTCTTCCGCTCCGGCACGTTCTCGATGGCGACGATCATCGGCTTCCTGGTCGGCTTCGCGATGTTCGGCGCCATGCTGACCATCCCGCTGTACCTGCAGATCGTCGTCGGCCTGAGCCCGACCGAGTCCGGCTTCGCCACGCTGCCCCTGGTCGGTGGCCTGATGATCGCCTCGATCACCTCGGGTCAGATCGTCGCCCGCGTCGGCCGCTACCGGGTCTTCCCGGTCATCGGCACCGCCCTGGTCTCCGCCGGCTACGTCGTCCTGACCTTCATGACGATCGACAAGCCGCTCTGGTTCCTGATGATCGGCATGTTCCTCATCGGTCTCGGACTCGGTTCGGTCATGCAGTCCCTGACGCTCGCGTCGCAGGGCTCGGTCGAGGCGAAGGACATGGGCGTCGCGACCAGCTCGGCGACCTTCTTCCGCCAGATCGGTGGAACGCTCGGCACGGCCGTGCTGCTGTCGATCCTGTTCTCGGTGATGCCCGCCAACATCGTGCACGCCACGGCGAACAAGGCCGACCTGACCGACGCCCTCGACGCAGCACTGAACCCCACCGTCGCCAGCGCGAAGGCGAACCAGGGCGTCATGGACCAGATCTGGGACCCGATCGTCGGCCCGATCCAGGACAGCATCGACTCCGGGCTCGACCGCGGCACCACCGCCGCCAAGCAGGCCGCCGACCAGGCCGTCACCCAGCAGGTCACCGCCGCCGTCCAGGCGCAGGTCGACGCCGGCACGATCCCGGCCGCCGCCGCCGAGACCGTGATCGCCCAGCAGGTCGCCGACGCCACCCCGCAGGCGGAGACCACCGCTCTGGCGACGGCCGCCGACCAGGCGCACGCCAGCGTCGTCGACGGACAGCTCGCGGTCGACTGGAAGGACGCCGGACAGCGCGGCTACTGGGTCGACCAGGTCGTCCCGGACCTCGTCAAGCAGATCGACAAGGGTGCGAACGACGACTCGAGCGCCTCGGCCACGAACGACACTTCGTTCCTGACCGGTGCCGACCAGCGCCTGACCCGTCCGTTCATGGCCGGCTTCAACGCCTCGTCCGTCACGATCTACTGGGTCGGGCTCGCCGTGATCCTGCTCGCCTTCGTGCTGACCTGGTTCTTCAAGGTGCCGCCGCTGCGCCAGCGTTCGGCCCTGCAGGAGCAGGCGGACATGTCCGCCGAGGCACAGCTCGAAGCCGAGGCCGGCATGGCCGCGGCCGAGGCAGGCTCCTTCACCGGTCCGATGACCGGTTCCACGTCGACCCAGCGTCGGTGACCACCCGGGCCGCCCGCACGTCCGCCGACCAGTGTCGGCAGCGTGCGGGCGGCCCGTCCCTCCACTCCCCCACCGGAGGTCGCCCGTGACCACCACGGCAGCACCCGCACCCGCACCCGACAGCGCCGTCGGCAGCACCGAGCCCTGCACGCTCCGCGAACGGAAGAAGCAGCAGACCCGGCAGGCGATCCACCACGCCGCGCTGACCCGCATCACCGACCACGGCCTGGACGGCGTCACGGTCGAGCAGATCTGCGCCGATGCCGACGTCTCGCCGCGCACGTTCTTCAACTACTTCTCGTCGAAGGCCCACGCGGCCATCGGCCTGGACACCGTCGAGGTACCCGACGCCGCCCGTGACCGGTTCGCCACCGCCGGCGGGCCGCTCATCGACGACGTCTGCGACCTGGTCGCCCACACCGTGCCGCTCTCCTCGGACCGCGCCCGCGCGAAGGAGCTGCTCGTCCGCCGCCCGGAGATGACGTCGATGGTGATGCGGTGGATGGCCGAGTCCCGGCAGTCCCTCATCGCCGCCGTCAGCACCCGCACCGACGAGGACACCGCCCGCACGGCGGTCGCCCTGGTGATGGCGGCCCTGACCGAGGCGGCCCACCGCTTCAGCGTGCAGGACCAGGCGGACCTGTCCACGCGCCTCCGCGCCGTCGTCGCCGAGATGGTCGCGCTCGTCACCGACCGCTGACCGATCGGCCACTGACCGGTGGGCCGCTGACCGGCCGAGGCGCCCAGCGGGTCACGGGACGGGAGGCACGTCCCCGGTCATGACGACCCGTCCGGCCGCGTCGTCCCAGCGGTAGGTCGCGTCGGCGCGACCGCTCGCCTCGGCGTTCGACTCCCCGTCACGCGGGTACCGGTACGTGACCGACACGGCAGCGTCCGAGGTGCGCGTGACCTCCGGCGTGAAGGGGTACTGCACCTTCGTCGCCGTGCCGAGGTACGTGCCGTCGTGGAACAGCAGGATCGCCGACGGCGAGCTGCCGGTCGAGTCGGTCGGGCGCAACACGACCCACGACAGGGCCGCGCACGGGTCGTACCCGCCGCGAGCGGCCCCGGCGGTGTCCCACTTGGCCCCCTCGATGCCGGCCGGTGCGCCGAGTCGGGCGGCCGCCTGCTGGATCGCGCTGGTCGGGTCCTCGCTGCCACACGTCGGGGTGGCGGTCGGCTGCGGCGTCTGCACCGGTGCCGGCGTCGCCGCCGCGGCTGGGGTCGGGGTCGGGGTCGAGGTCGGGGTCCCCGTCGACTCCGCCGACGGCGCGACGGTCTGCGTCACCGTCTGCGTCGGTGCCGGGTCACCCGACCCGGTCGAACACCCGGTGAGGGCGATCGAGACGAGCCCGAGCGGGACGAGGCCGCGCAGCACGGCGGGACTGTGAGCAGCCTCGCTCTGTGTCGTCGTTTTCGCTGCGATCGGTGTCGGGTCAGGTGGTGCCGATGACGAGGGTGCTGCGGGCGGCCTCGACGACGTCGTTGGTGATGACGTCGAGCTCGTTGATCTTCAGGACGCGTTGGATCTGAGGGAGGAGGCGCTCAAGGAGCCGGAAGTTGCCGCGGGTGATGCGTTCGACGGCGGCGATGGCTTGCGCGTCGGTGAAGTCGTCGGGGTCGAGCGTCTTGCCGAGCTTGCGCCATTGACGTTCGAGGACGAAGAGCAGCTCGTCGTGGCCGAGCGGACGGTACTGGTGGGCGAAACCGAGGCGGCTGTAGAGCTGCGGGTAGTGGCTGAACTGCTTCTCGATGCCGGGCATGCCGATGAGGATCATCGCTATGCCGGTGCGGTCGTACTGGTCGCGGAGCCACTCGATCGCGTTGCCGGTGAGGCGTTCGGACTCGTCGATGATGATCAGCTCGAGCAGGGACGGGTTGGGGCCGTGTGCGTGGTCGAAGTGGCGACCCTGGAGCAGGAAGTGTTCCTCGATGCAGCGTTCGGTGCGGAGCATGTCGTGCCGGAGGTCGTCCTGCAGGGCGCGCATCGTGGCGGAGACCTCGGGCGTGTAGAAGACGGTGCGGGCTCGGTGGGCGGCGGCGTAGATCTTCGTGTCGTCTTCGCTGCGTGCGGCCCATCTGGCGATGAACGGGCCGATGCTGTCCCAGTGGGCGTAGCGGCGTGCGGAGAGGGTCTTGCCGACGCCAGCGGGGCCGAAGCAGACGCCGATGGTGTTCTGCTTCCGGACGGCGTCGGCGAACTCCGCGAACCGACGGTGTTCCTTCGTGATGATGAACTGGCTCGTCATGACCGGTCCTCCTCGTAGGTCATCAGTCGCGGTTGATCCGGTGCCGGTGCGGGTGCTGGTGGGGTGTGATCATCGGGTGTGGGGCGGACGATCGCGATGCGTTCGCGGATCTGCCCGCGCAGGGCTCTTCGTTGCGCGTTCCGGGCGGCCTGGATCTGCTTGAGACTGATGGTCTCGGTCTGATGCGCGGTACTGATCGCGGTGCACAGGAACGCGTCGCGGTGAAAGACACGGATCTCGGTGACGTCGCGGGGGTCGTACCGGACGCTGACGGTGCTGCCCACGAAGGGTGCGAGAGTGGTTGCGGTGTAGCGGAGCCCTTCGAAGTGGATGCCGTCTCGTTGCACGACACGCGTGGTCGGGACGGTGAGCAGGAACCCGTCGAGCTGCTCGAGGGAGTCCGGCATTCGTGGCAGCCACCCGTCTGCGATCCACGCTTCCAGTGGGCTCTTCCGGAGCTCGCGGTGGATGCGGGCGTTGTAGCGGCGGATGAACGTGTTGATGGCACTGTCGACACCGGCGAGATCCAGCGCCGGCGTCGGCGCCGGCGCCGAGGATCCGGGTGCGAGGTGGCCGGGGAGCGTTGGGAGCAGCTCGGTGTTGATGGTGCCGAAGAACCGCTCGATCTTCCCGCGGCCCTGGGGGCGAGCGACCTGCGAGTGGATGATGCGGAGGTGCAGCACGGCGGCGGTGTCGCCGATTCGGTGGCTGGTGAAGTCGGACCCGTGGTCTGTGTAGAGCACGTCTGGGATCCCGCAGACAGGCCAGTCCGGTTCCGGCTTGTGCCAGATCGCTTGCCGGAGCGCGAGCGCGGTGTTCGCGGCGGATGGGGCGCCGAGGAACACCATGTACCCGCAGACCGCGCGGGAGTAGTCGTCGAGGATCACCGTCAACCACGGCCGTTCGGGCTTGCCGTCGGGTCCGACGATGAGCAGATCGAGCATCGTGTGGTCCGCCTGCCAGATCGCGTTGGGGCGATCCGCACGACGTCGGAGCAGCAGTTCGTGCTTGTCCCGATATGACGCGGGCCCCTCAAGCGCGAGCGTCACCATCCCGGGATCAAGCCCGTTCACGATCGACCGCACAACGGAGTACGACGGCGCTGAGAGACCTCGTTTGGTGCAGTAATTGTCGACCTGGCGGTGAATCGTGGCGATCGAAGGTCGTGGCTTGGTGAGTGCGAGCCCCTCAATCAGGCGCACCAGTTCCGGTGCCGTCCGTCGGGCGCCGTGATCGGTGCGGGTGCCGTCGGCGAGAGCCGGGTATCCGCCGGTTCGGTAGCGGGCCAACCAGCGTTGCAGGGTGCGCTCAGCGACGCCCGTGGTGCGGGCCAGGGTGGCGAGCGGGATGGCGTCCTCGACGTGCAGTCGAAGGATGCCCCACCGCTCGCTCGCGTCCATAGCCAGCTACATCGTTGGGGAAGGCTTGGTTCGTCGCGCCGCGACGGGCTCGGCGTGCTTCGCGAGTGCACGGTAGATGGTGGTGCGGCTAACGCCGAGCACGTCGCCGATCTGCGCGACGGTCATGTCCTGCTGTTCGTAGAGCCGGCGTGCGGTGCGCACCTGGTCCGCGGAGAGCCGAGATGGTCGGCCGCCGGTGCGGCCGCGGGCTCGAGCGGCGGCGAGGCCGGCGTTGGTGCGTTCCTTGATGAGGTCCCGTTCGAACTCCGCCAACGCGGCGAAGACGTGGAACACGAGCCGGCCGCCGGGCGAGGTGGTGTCGATGGTCTCCTGCAGGGACCGGAACCCGATGCCGCGCTCGGCGAGAGCGTGCAGCTGATCGATGAGGTGCCGGATGGACCGGCCGAGCCGGTCGAGTCGCCAGACGACGAGAGTGTCGCCGGGGCGGAGCTGGTCGAGGAGCTTGTCGAGCTCGGGCCGGTGTTGGAGCGACCCGGACATGGTGTCGACGAACACGCGGTAGCAGCCAGCGGCGTTGAGCGCGTCGATCTGCAGCGACGCGTCCTGGTCTGTGGTGGACACGCGCGCATACCCGAGAAGGTGACCCATGAAGAGAACGTAGCGAAACTCGACCAGGAGGGGTAGTGGCGGCACGTAGATTCTGGGACTGGGTTCCGCTACAAGACACGGCGCCTCGCACCCGGACTGAGCGCCGGTACGGATAGTTGTAGCGGAATCGTTCGTATTTGTTACGTCTGCCGCGCTCGCGCGGCGAGCCGGAGTGCTTGCACGGAACGGAGGTGTTGTTCCGATCGGTGGCGGCCGTTGGCGGGAGACGGATGTGGTGCTGCGATGACCGGAAGGAGTCGGGGGTGCTCGTCCAGGGTGAAGTGTCGCATGACGCCGTCGAGGGCAACGGCCCCGTACGTGACGATCGCAGTGAGAGCGGGGAGGGCCGCGAGCAGTGTGGCGAGGGCATGCCGCCCCTCGTCGATGTCCTCGAGTCGCACGCGGTCGGGCAGTTCCCATGGGACAAGGTTCCAGCGGACGTACTCGCCGCGTGCGAGTCCGGACTCGATACGGGCTGCTCGGAACGCGGCCGCGGTCGGGCCCGGGTTGTCCTCGCTGCAGATCGCTGCGTGCGCTGCGGCGATGGTCTGGGGGCCAGGCGACTGCATCAGGACCAGGACACGGCTGAATCTGCCGCCGGATCGTGGGTCGAAGCTCGGGACGAACCGTCGGCTGCCGTCGGGCGCGGTCCGCCACGTCTCCGCGAGACAGTTCAGCGATCGAACGTCAGCGAGTTCCTCGGGGGTACTCATGCCGGCTGTGGCGGTGCCAGCAGGGTGCCACGGATGACGGATCCGTGAAAGGTGCGAAGGGCAACGGTGATCCATGCGGCGACGAGGCCGGCGTAGTAGATGACGGCGAGGACGGCAACGACGGTCAGGCCTGAGTGCAGGGCGAGCCCGTTCAGGCCGGTGACGCAGGTCCCGACGGGGAACGTGAAGGACCACCAAGTCAGGCTGAACGGCAAGTGTTCGCGGGCAGTGCGGATGGTGATCGCGAGGGCGATGACGGTCCACAGCAGCGCGAAGCCGAGCATCGCGAACCCGTACACCAGCGCCACGACCAGCAGGGCATGCGCGGTACTCGCATCGACAACGGTGGGGGCGTTCGATGCGAGGAGGTTCACCGCGGTGATCGACTGTCCGACCGGCCCGAGGACGATCCACAGAGTCGGGACCATGCCGGCGGCCCCGACCTTGTGCTGCGCGAGACGGTTCCAGATCAGCGTGATCACGACCAGCGACGTGATGAGGCTGAGGCCGAAGAAGCCGTAGCAGGACCACAGCAGCGTCTCCCGCGCCTGCCCGGCGGGGGCGTACGGCAGCAGGAGCGCACCGGTGGAGGCGGACACCATCGGCGGGACGATCGGCATCAGCCAGCCGCCGAACGCGGAGTCGGGCTTGTTCTCGTGGCGGGTGAACGCCAGGTACGGCACGAGCACTGCCGTGAGCAGTCCTCCGATGGTGCCGATGGTCCACAGGACCCAGTCGATGGTGACGGCGGCGGGCAGGCCGACCCAGTCCTTGCCGAGCAGGAGTGTCCCGGCGCCGACGGTGAGGAACGCCATCGGTGGTGCGCCGTAGAAGTGCGAGATCACCGGGTTGAGCTGGTGCCCGGCTGCAGTGCTCCGGTAGCGGATCCAGTGCAGCACCGTCGCGGTCGTGAGGGCGACGAGGAGCACCGCGGCGATCGCCCACACGACCGTCGCCGCGAGGCGCAGCCCGGGGAACTGCAGCGGCAGTGACGCAGCTGCGACAGCGACGATCCCCGTGCCCATGATCGACGCGAACCAGTTCGGTGTGAGATTCGACACGATCAGGCCTGGCCGCTCCAGGTCACGGAACAACGCCGTCTGCGGCCGTTGGGGCAGCTGGCTACCGTTCGCGGGTGCAGGGTCCGTGCGGAGCGTTGTCATGGGCCAAGCCTGCGCGAATCCTGCCTCTGGCGGTACCCGGAACCTCTTGGCAGGGCACAATCAATGATTGTGGCACTACGGCGACTCACGGACCGAACCCTCGACCTCGACACACTCGACGTGCTCGCACGCGTCGCCGAGACCGGCTCCCTCTCCGCTGCCGCTGGAGCGCTCGGCGTCACGCAACAAGCAGTGTCTGCTCGGATCCGGGTCGCCGAGCGCATGGTCGGTCACTTGTTGGTGCACCGCTCGACCACGGGGTCGGTGCTGACCGAGACCGGCAGGCTCGTCGTCGGGCTGGCCGGACCGGTCCTCGACGCGTCTCGCCACCTCGAAGCAGGAGTGGCTGCGCTGCGGACTCCCACGGGTTCGCTCGTCGTCGCAGCGTCACAGACGATCGCGGAGCTGCTGCTGCCGGGCTGGCTGCTCGAATTCCGCCGCCGCGAACCCGACGTGCGGGTGCGCCTGATCGCGGGCAACTCCGCCGCGGTGACGGACCTCGTGCAGTCGGGTGGCGCGAACCTCGGGTTCACGGAGACCCCGGTGACGGCGGCAGGTGTGTCCGCGCAGGTGATCGCGGACGATGAGCTCGCGGTCGTCGTTGCGCCGGAACATCCCTGGGCTCGGTCGACCGGGATCACTGCGGAGGTCCTGGCGGCGACGGCTCTGCTCCTGCGGGAAGAAGGTTCCGGAACTCGCGCGACCCTCGCCGCATGGCTCAGGGAGGCCGGTTTGAGCATGTCGGTTCCGGCCGCGGTGCTGGAGACCACGAGCATCATCCGGGCGAACGCGCAGGCTGGAATTGCACCGGCGGTGATGAGCCTTCGCACGGTCGCCGCCGACATCAACGACGGGTCGCTGGTGCGGGTCCCGCTCGCTGGGCCGCCACTTGCCCGGCCGTTGCGGGCGATCTGGTCGGGAGAGCCTCAGCCAGCTGGTTCTGCTTTCCTGCGCGTCGCCCACGAGGTGACCGGTCGGGGTCAGCGCAGCCCGTAGGGCAGCTCCGGATTGTTCTCCGCGATCTCGGTGAGCCGGTTGTACTTGGCGACGCGTTCTCCGCGGGCGGGTGCGCCGGACTTGATCTGTCCGGTTCCGGTGCCGACGACGAGGTCCGCGATGAACGTGTCGGTGGTCTCGCCGGACCGGTGCGACACCATGCTCCGCATCCCGAGCGAGCGTGCGACGCCGATCGCGTCGAGGGTCTGGGAGACGGTGCCGATCTGGTTCGGCTTGATGAGCGCCGCGTTCGAGAGCCCGTCCTTCCCACCGTCGCGGATGCGCTGCGGATCGGTGACGTAGAGATCATCGCCGACGATCTGGAGCATGTCGCCGAGCGCGAACGACATCGCCTTCCAGCCGCCGTGGTCATCTTCGGAGAAGCCGTCTTCGATGCTCCGGATCGGATACCGGCTGATGAGGTCGCGGTAGTAGTCGACCATGCCTGCGCGGTCGAGCCGGCGGTCCACGACCCGGTAGCTACCGTCACCGAGCGCGAACTCGTTCGCCGCCGGGTCGAGTGCGATCGCGACGGTGTCCACGCCGGGCTCGTAACCGGCGGCACTGATCGCGGCGACGAGGAGGTCGAGGGCCTCCTCGGGCGCGGCGATCGACGGGGCGAAGCCGCCTTCGTCCCCGAGACCGAGACTGCCGAACCGTTCCCGAACCAGTGCCGCCAGCGCGTGGTAGACGTCCGATCCGATCCGAACCGCGTCGGTCATGGTCTCGGCGTTCACCGGGGCGATCATGAACTCCTGGAAGTCGAGCGCGTTCGCTGCGTGCGCTCCGCCGTTGAGCACGTTGAAGTGCGGGACGGGCAGGCGGGGCGTGCTGCCGGTGACGTCTGCGATCCAACGCCAGAGCGGCAGCTCCGCTGCGGCGGCGAGAGCGCGTGCCATCGCGATCGAGGTCGCGACGACACTGTTCGCGCCGAGCCGGCGGTGGTTCGGGGTGCCGTCGAGGGCAGCGAGGGCGGCGTCGGCCTGCCCGATCGAGGTCCACGACTGGCCGGTGATCATCGGTGCGACGTCCGTCGTGATGAGGTGCAGTGCCTGGCTCACGTCGCGGCCGCCGTAGCTGCTGCCGCCGTCGCGAAGCTCGACAGCCTCATGCGCGCCAGTGGATGCGCCTGCGGGGGCGTCACCGGTGACGACGGTGCCGTCCTCGAGCTCGAGACGCACCTGGATCGTCGGGTAGCCGCGGGAGTCGAGGATCCGGGAGCCGTGCAGGCTGCTGATGGTGACGGGGCGGCTGGTGTGGGTCACGTACTCGCCCTGATGGTGGGTGGTGTGGTGGACGTTGCTGATGTAGTCGTTCACGGCGGTTGTCGCCTTTCGGGTTGGTCGTGCGGGTGTGGGCCGCGGGGAGGCGGAGGGACGACCTCCTGGCGATCACTGGGCGCCAGTTGCCTCCCCACGGCGGTTCAGGGCGCGCACTGGATGGTGTCGGGTGCGCGGGTGCCGGTCAGGGGTGCGGGGTGAACCGTTCCTGTGCGGCGCGGATGATGGCTTCGGCGTCGACACGGTTCGCCCACCCGTTGGTGGTGACGTGCTTGCCGTGCTCGATCTCCTTGTAGTGGGCGAAGAAGTGCTCGATCTCCGCCAGGACCGGCTCGGCGACGTCGGAGATGTCCTGGACGTGGTCGAAGCGGACGTCTCCGGCGGGGACGGTGAGGATCTTGTCATCGCCGCCGTTCTCGTCGACCATGCGGAGCATCCCGACCGGGCGGACGTCGATGACGACGCCGGGGAACGTGGGCCGGGGCAGCAGCACGAGCGCGTCGAGGGGGTCGCCGTCATCGCCGAGAGTGTCGTCGATCGAGCCGTAGTCCTGCGGGAACACCATGCTGGTGAACACCGCCCGGTCCAGGCGGATCCGTCCGGTGGCGTGGTCGACCTCGTACTTGTTGCCGCTGCCGCGGGGGATCTCGATCGTGATGTCGAAGTGCATGAGCTGTTCGTCTCCCAGTCGGATGGTCAAGTGAGGGTGCCGAGGGTGACGCCCCCGGCGGCTGCGGCGACGGAGACGACGAGCATCCCGAGCCCGTTCACGGCAGCCGCGGTGGTGCGGCCAGTGCGTGCGAGGCGGACGGTCTCGAAGCTGGCGGTGCTGAACGTGGTGTAGCCACCCATGAGCCCTGTTCCGAGCACCGCGACGGGGGTGGCGCCGAGGTGACCGGCGGCGCCGGTGATCAAGCCCAGCAGGAACGAGCCGGTGATGTTGATCGTCAGCGTCCCGACCGGGAGCCGGAACTGCCGACCCCGGTTGATCGCACCATCCACGAAGAACCGTGCGGCCGCGCCGACACCGCCAGCGACCGCGACGCTGAGGAAGGCCAGGGCGCTCATGATGTGGCCCCGTTCGGTCGGACCAAACCCGCGATCGCGAGGCCGCTACCGGTGGCGATCGCGCCGGCGAGGACCGTCAGGAGCGCGTACCCGGTGCCGGCCAACCCGCGGCCAGCGAGGAACAACACCGCGGTGCTGGTCGCGAGGGTGCTGTAGGTGGTGAACCCGCCGAGGACACCGGTTCCCAGAAGCAGGCGCAGTGTCCGGCGGCGACCCTCGTCAGGTCCGCGATGCGCGAGGTGTTCCAGCAGCACACCCAGTAGGAGCGCGCCGGCGATGTTGATCCAGAAGATCGCCCAGGACACCTCCTGCTGAGCGGGGAACGCGGTGCTGAGTCCGTCGCGTGCGGCGGTACCGATGGCGCCGCCGAGTGCGACGACACCGAGGTACCGCCACCGCAGATGCACTGGCCGGTCGATACGTTCCGGGTCGTTGGCGTCGATGTCTGGGTCGGGCGGGAGCTGCCCATCGGGCAGGTGCGTGTCCGTTCGGGAGGTCATGTTCCACCTTCCGCAGCGACCGCTGCCGCTGCTGCTCGTGCTGCCGGATGCAGGTACTCCCCACCCCGCGGACAGAACCCACCGTCGCCGTCGAACCGGTAGATCAGGGGTTCGCCCGTGGGGAGGTTCAGGTCCGCGAGCTCACCGTCAGTTAGGCCGTCCATGCAGGCACACAGTGCCCGCAGTGAGTTGCCGTGCGCGACGACGAGCACTGTCTGCCCGTCGCGGAGTGCCGGGGTGATGCTGTGCGACAGGACGGGTTGGACCCGGCGGATGACGTCGGAGAGTGTTTCGGTTCGACGAAGTGCCGCCCACGGCAGTCCACGAAGCGCCGGCGTCCGCCGGAGCGCCAGCCACGCGCGGATCGACATGCGTGGTGGCCGTCCCGTGCGGGTCCGACGAACAGCGAAGAACTGCTCCGCCCCCAACGCCGCTTGCGCATTCTGCTTGGACATGCCGGTGAGGGCGCCGTAGTTCCGCTCGTTCAACCGCCACGTCGACTCGATCGGCGCATCACGTCCGAGGACGTCGGTGACGAGCTCCGCCGTGTGGAGCGCCCGCTCGAGCGTCGACGTGAGCACGAGGTCCGGTCGGATGCCGGCATGCAGAAGTAGCAACCCAGCCCGATTCGCTTCGGCGCTGCCCTGTTCGGTCAGCGCGACGTCTCGCAAGCCGGTGAAGGTACCGGCAGCGTTCGCAGTGCTCTGTCCGTGGCGGAGCAGAACAAGCTGGCCGGTCACGGGGTGTCCCACGGCAGTGGGGCATCGAACCCGACCGGATCAACGGGCACTACGAGCACTGAACGGTGCTGCTGATGGGTCAGCCGTACCGCGACCGACCCCGTGAAGAACTCCGCGATTCGACCCGCTCCCGTCCTGGCCCCGACGACCAGCATCGCCGCGTCGCGGTCTTCGGCCACCTGCGACAGTGCCCGGCTCGGATCCCCGACACCCGGGACGAACGTGACGTCGACGCCGTAGGTCGTTGCGGCAGCACGTACTGCCGCCTTGTCACTGTCCGACAAGCCCTGCGGTGTCGTGTCAGCGGTGTCAGGGTCGATCGGTTCCACCATCACCGACCCGTCCGAGCGCGTACCGGCATCGAAGAGCGATGCATCCACGCTGACGCACACCAGCGTCGTACCGAAGCGCCGCGCGATAGACGACGCAACCTCGATGACCCCCGGAGCGAGGCCGGGCAGGACGCCGACGACGACCGGTCCGGAACCGATTGGTGCTGTCATGACACTCCCTACCTCAGGCGCGCAGAAGCGCGACCAGCTGAGATAGGGACTGTTGTCGACAACTGTCGAGGTTGGGTCCGGCAAGCCCCACTACCGGGTCCGAAGACACCACCATTATGCACCCGAACCCCAAGTCACGCGGGCCGTCTCGCGCACCCGCGACGTCCCGACACCGAAGGAAGCGATTCCGACGACACGGAGCGAAGCTGCCCACAGCGGGACGGAGTCGCGAACTGGTTCCCATGTGGAACATCCTGCCGGGCGCGTCCGGCGCATCCACAGACGGCGTTGAGGTCGGCAGACCGCCCAGCCGGGAGGCCCGTGGCGGGCGGGATCCGCGCCTCCCGTCCGGCAGCCGGTCACGTGGCGGACGACCACCGACGAGATGTCAGGAGCGGTCGCCGGACCGCCGCAGTGCACGCAGGTCGCGGAGGAAGGCCGTGGGCGTCGTGCCCCGCTCCTCCTTGAAGAGCTGCTGGAGTCGCCGGGGCCGGAGACCGGCGGCCGCGGCGATGTCCGCGACGGTGCAGACCTCGTCGAGGTGCGTCTCGATGTAGGCGACCGCCTGACGGATCCGCCAGGACGACCGGCCGTCGGGCCGCTGCGAGGTGGCCGCACGCAGGGTCGCCGAGGGGTCCTCGCCGAACCGGGCGCGGTAGGCGGTGGCGAAGCGGCTCGGGTTCGTGAAGCGCCAGCGGCGGGCGACCTCGAGCACGCTGTTCGGCGACTCCCCGCGGAGCAGTTCGCGCCGGACCTCGTCCAGGCGCTGGTCGCGGAGGAAGCCGTTCGGCGTGACACCGAGCGTGCGGGCGAAGACCTCCTGCAGCCCGCGCTCGCTGAGTCCGGCGGCGGCGGCGATGGCCGGCACCGAGGGGCGGTCACGCGCGTGCTCCTCGACGAAGGCGATCGCATCGCGCAGTCGGCTGGCGGTCGGGACGTCGTCCCCACGGTCGCGGAGCGGGAAGGTGTCGAGCACGACCGTCGCCACGCGGCGGTTCAGCGCCGTCCGCATCGCACCGCGCACCCGGTCGTCCATCAGGGTGGGGCTGACCTCGCCGAGCAGACGACGGAGCGGCTCGCGTCGGGCGATCCGCTCGTCCTGCTGGTCGAACAGTACCGGCCCGTCGGGCATCGGATAGCCGAGCTCTCCGGCGGTCTTGCGGAGGAACGCGTCCGAGATGTGCACGCCGTTGTAGACGGTCTCCTCGGACTCGAAGCGGTACGCCTCGGACGCCGAGGCGATGTAGGGGCTGCCGGGCTCGATCACGCGGGACCGGTCCGCGAAGTGCATCTCGAGTCGACCGTGCTGCAGCCAGAACACCACGTGGTCGTCCCGGGGGCCGATCACGCCGCCCCGTCGACCACCGCGGGCGTTCATGGTGCGGAGCGTCAGGTCGTCGTCGCCGATGACGAAGTACTCGTACCGGGTGCCCTGGCTGGCGAAGGTCTCGGTGGCGGTGGTGGTGTCCCGCCGCAGGTCCTGGCCGGAGTACTCGGTGCGGAAGATCGCGGTGTAGTCCGAGCCGCCCGCGTCCGTGAACCGCTGCTTGCGGAACCCGTTGTCGTGGTGGATCGGTGGCACGCGGCCATCTTCTCATCCACAGAACGCGGAAGTCCGAGGTTCACCCGGACTGGGGTGAGGTCCGCTCAGTTGCGGATGAGGGGTGCCCAGAACGCATCCGGGCCGTCCTGCTGCACCGCGTCGCCCTCGAACCGCCAGCCGTACCCGCCCGCGAAGTCCTGCGCGGCGGTGAGCTCGTCGACCCCGTCGTCCTCCGAGCGGTCGAACAGGTGCACGCCGTGGCCGATCGCGACACCGCTGTCGCTGATGAGCGTGAGGTCCCAGCGGCCCTCTTCGGAGCGTTCGATGCGGACGACGGCGGCCTGGTCTGCGGAGAAGTCGGACATGCCGTCGAGCCTACGCACGCCGCCGTGGGGCGGTGTCGGGCGGCCGGCTGGCGCGCGTGGTCCTCCACGCACGGTCCGCGGCGTGCGGTCCTCCGTGTGGGGTCCGCCGTGCTCAGACGACGGTGAAGAAGTCCGCGTAGGTGGGTTCGGCGGGCGTGGACCCGGCCGTGCGACGGGAGACCATCGCGTCGATCTCGTCCGGGTGGCTGAGCCCGCGGCGATGCCATTCGTCGACCTGCAGCCGGAGTTCGTGGAGGGAGGGTCGGATGCGCTCGTTCACGGTGCGCTCTTCCTGCTGGTGCGCCCGACCCGAGGGGTTCGGAGGCGCATGACCAGCATCCCCCGCGGACTGCGCGGGGCCAAGCCCGGACGAGCCCCGAGTACGCCCGTTGGACACGGTGTCCGGTGCGCGCACCGGCAGGCGGTCGGGTCGGACGCGCGGCCATCGTGGACCTCCGGAGACGCCCGGCACGGAGCTGGCCGCGGCCGGCTGCGGGACGGTCAGGACCGCCCCGGCGACGGCAGCTGGCCGGGCCGACGGGAGGCCCGTCACGCGCTCCGTCGACGGCGGAGCGTCACCGACGGCGGCTCCCCGAAGGTCGCCGCGTAGGTGCCGGAGAACCGCCCGAGGTGGCCGACACCCCAGCCGACCGCGATCTGCGCCACCGTGGTGGTGTCCGGGTCGGCCGCGCTCAGTTCGGCGCGCACCCGGTGCAGGCGGACCTGCCGGAGGAAGTGCATCGGCGACGACCCGGTGTGCCGACGGAAGGACGCCTGCAACGACCGCACGGCGACCCCCGCGGCGACGCTGACGTCCGTGATCGTGATCGGCCGACGGGCGTTCGCCACCATCCACTCCTGCGCGAGCCGCATGGTCGCCGGGCCGTCGCTGAGCAGGCCGGTCGGCGGCACGGGCCGGGCGTCGAACGTGGCGGCGACCGCTTCGGCCACGGTCGTGTTGAGGACGGAGCGCCGGTCGCGGTCGGTCGTCGGGTCGAGCAGCGCCCCGGCCGCCGCGGCGATGACGGCACGGAGCTGCCGGAGGGCATCGGGGTCCGGTTGCCGGGCGAACTGCAGCGGCGCCGGCAGGTCGCCCTGTCGCGCCGCGGCGACGGACTCGAGGAACGCCCGGTCGAAGCGGATCAGGTGCTGCACGGTGGGAGCGGCGCTGAACGTGAAGTCCCGCCCCGCCGGGTACATCACCGGGACCCCGGGCAGCATGTCGACGGGCGCGGACGACCCGGTGTCGAGACGGATGCCCGGCGCGGAGGCCCAGGCCAGCACGTAGTCGTCACCGGGGTCGATCGTGCCCCAGCGCCGGGCGGCCACGGACGAGGTCCCGACCGTGACGTCGCCGTCCCCGACCGCCCGGTACCGCCACGAGAACCCCTCGGTCGCGGCGTCCCCGATGTGGATGTCCTGGCTGCCGTAGACGTGCTCGTAGAACGCGACCGCTTCGTCGACGGCGGTGCCGTGACGGTCGACGTGCTGGAGGGGTTGTTCGACGGAGTCCATGCACTCCGAGTCTCACGCAGACCACCGACAATCCGTACCCCGGATCGACCGACCGGCTGAGGCGGGCCCACGGTCCGTCCGGTTGGCTGGATGCATGGAGAGCATCTGATGAAGTACATCGTCTACGGCGAGAACCGGATCATGACCGGCGACGCGATCGCAGAGGCCACCTTGGCCTACGCGGCGGCGCTCGGTGAGAACGGCACGACCGACATCGTCGAGGTCCCGACCGCCGACGAGGACGGGACCGGGGTCAAGTCCGAGATCCTGCTCGGGCCCGCATCGCAGATCATGGTCGAGACCGCGCCGGACGACGAACTCGAACCCGAGGACGAGGAACTGGTCGCCGAACTGCAGCGCCGGACGGCAGAGGTCGGCGGCGGACGGTTCATGGACGCGGCGTCGTCGCACTCGGACGAGCCGGCCGCGAAGACCCTCCGCACCGACCCGCCAGCACCCCACCGCGACTGATCATCCCGCCCGGGTCGCCGCAGTCTCGCGGCCCGGGCCGGGATCGCGAGGCCGGACGAGAGACCCGGGAACACGGAAGAGCCCCGCACCAGTCGGTGCGGGGCTCTTCCGTGTTCCCGGCGTCGGACGCCGGTGGGGTTCGGTCAGGCGCGGGCGCCGCGACGACCGGTGATCGCACCCCAGATGAGGAGGACGATGATCGCGCCGACGATCGCGATGATCCACGACTGGATGCTGAAGAAGCCGTCGTAGCCGACGTTGAAGATGAGGCCGCCGAGCCAGCCGCCGATGAGGGCGCCGATGACACCGAGGACGAGCGTGGCGATCCAGCCGCCACCCTGGCGACCGGGGAGGATCAGCTTGGCGATGGCGCCGGCGATGAGGCCGAGGAGGATGAAGCCGAGGAAGCTCATGGGAGTGCCTTTCAGGACGGGCACCGCGAGGTGCCGTTGTGGAGCAGGTGTGCCGCCCCGAGGGGCGGCGGAGCGGTCGAGTTCGACGCTCCCGGATGGGCGGTACCGGTCAGGAACCGACCGGCTGTGCCGATCAGATGCTGTCGAGCAGACCGTCACGCGACTGCTCTGCGAACAGAGCGGTCATGTCGATGGCTTCGGTCGGGGTGTCCCCGTCCACGAAAGCGTTGTTCGCGGGCGTCGAGTGCATCTGACCGGTCCTTCCGAGGTGCTGCATGTACCGCTCCACTGTGCTCGCCGAAAAGTAGTTAGGCACACTACACAGTCGATGTTGCGCTATGCGGACAATCCCGAGGGAGGTCAGCCGACGAACCGCGTCCACAGGCCGGAGATGACGGGCCAGACGTCACCCGCCCGGTCTGCCGACCCGATCGCGACGGCGACGAGCGGGAAGACCGTGACGCCGACGGTGACGAGGAGTGCGAGCACGACGGCGGTCCACGCGGTCGCTCCGTGTCGCCGCGTCACCGCGAGGAGCAGCAGCGCCAGGACGACGACCGCGCCGACGAGGGTCACCAGCGTCACGCGGAGGAACGGGAACGGGACGAGTCCCGCCGTCGTCCCCGTGATGCCGGCGAGGAAGCCGACGAGCGGCAGGAACGCGCCGAACGCCAGCAGCAGGACGGCGACCAGTCCGATGCCGCTCGCGACCCAGACGCTGCGCGGCCTGGGCCGGGAGGCGGCCATCTGGCGGCGGATCCGCCGCTCGGCCCAGGCGCTCACGGTCGGTCCGTGGCGGTGTCGTCGGCCGTGGCGGTGTCGTCGGCCGTGGCGGTGTCGTCGGCCGTGCTGCCGCGAACGGCCTCGGCGGCGCGGCGCACGTCGTCCGCCGCGTCCTCGAGTGCGTCGGCCGCGGCCTCCGAGCCGGAGACGGTGGAGGCGTGGACAGCCGGCTCAGCGGCGTCCGACGGAGCGGCCTCGCCGGACGCGTCCTCCGCGTCGGCCCGGTGTCGCGCCTCCGCCACGCCGTCCGCGACGTCGTCGCCGACCTGCTCGGCTGCAGCGATCGCCGCCTCCTGTGCAGCGTCGGCCGCATCACCCGCACGGTCTGCGACGTCCGACGCGGTCTTCCGCGCCGACGCCACCGCGTCGGAGGTCGCCGCACCGGCAGCGTCGGCCGCGTCCGAGATCGCGTCGCGGGCGTGTCCAGCCGCGTCGCGTGCCGAGGCGGCAGCGTCCGAGGCGGTCGCCGACGCCGCGGTCAGGGCGTCCGACGCGACGGACCCTGCCGTGTCCGCCACCGATCGCGCGCCGTCCGCTGCGGACTCCGCCGCGTCGGAGACGGTGTCCGCCGCGGTCGCGGCAGCGCCTCGGACGGAGTCGACGGCCTCGTCGAGCTTCGAGGGCTCGTCGTCGAACGGGCCGTGCACGTCGAGGACCCGGACGTCGACCTCGACGTGGTCGGGCAGCTCGGCGAGCTGGTGGAGGGCGGCTCCGACCTGCGAGCGGACCTCGGCGGCGACCTCCATCACGGGGTGCGGGTAGCTGACGACGACGGCGACCGCGACGTCGAGCGTGCCGTCGGTGTCGTCGACGCGGACGCCGAGGGCGCTGCCGCTGCGACCGAGTCGGCTGCGGACCTGGTCGGCCGCCCGTTCGGCGAGCCCGCCGAGGTGGTGGACCCCGTCGACACCGAGGGCGGTGACCGCTGCGGTGCGGGCGGCGACGGTGACGGCCGCGGCGTCCTCGGGGAGCGGGTCGGTCAGGGACGCCGGCAGGTCAACGGGGGTGAGCTGCGTGTGCGCGTGCGTGTCGTGCTGCACCTGCGTGTCGGTCTGGGTGTCGTGCTGCATGGTTTCCTCCTCGGTCGAGCGTGCCGTGAGCGCACGACGGGGCACCGCGCTCGAACGCGCGCGTGCCCCGTCGTGTCTGCTGGTCGCTACTTGCGGAAGACGTCCTTGACGTCCTCGCCGGTCTGCTTCGCGCTCGCGGCGGCCTGGTCCTTCTTGCCCTCGGCGACCTTGGAGTCGTCGTTGGTCGCGTTGCCGAAGGCCTCCTTGGCCTTGCCGGCGATGTCCTGTGCAGCGTTCTTGATCTTGTCGTCGAGTCCCATGACGGGCTCCTTCCGGTCGTGCGGTCGAGGGTTCGACCGCGGTTGCGTGGTGAGGGTCGTACTGGTGGTGCTGGGTGGTGCCGCCGGCCGGGAGGCCCGTGGCACGTCCGTCAGGCGACGCGCTTGGCCTTCGAGAGGGCCGAGCGGGTGCCGCCGGTGAGGTGGACCAGGACCGGCACCTCGCGACCGAGGGTCCGGTCGAGGGTGGCGATCGCCGAGTCCACGGCGTCGAGGACCGTGACGGCGTCCCCGCCGCGGCGGACCGCGACACGGAGCCGTGCCGCACGGTGCTTGCGCACCATGTACATGTCGACCTTCGACGAGACGACGTCGTGCACGCCGGCCAGTTCGTGGTCGATGACGTCACGGACCAGGGCCACGTTCACGGTGACCTCGTCGTCGCCCTGGGCTTCACGGACGGCGACGGCGGTGCCGCCACGGCCACGTGTGAAGACCCAGACGAGCGCGAGGACGACCACGACGAGGCAGACCGCCGCGACGATCCACAGCGAGGTCGCGGGGACCTCGACGCGGTCGGGGAACGTCAGGTACGGCTTGAGTGCGTCGCGGACGGCCGGCAGGACACCGGCGCCCATGGCGAGGCCGACCACGACGGCGACGAGGCCGAGCACGAACAGGATGATCCGGTTCAGGGTGCGGTTGCTCGAGGTCATGACAGGGTGCCCTTCTCGCTGACGCGGACGGTGACGTGGCGGCCGAACCGGTCGTCCAGACGGCCGAGACGTTCGGCGACGGCGTGCTCGACGGCTGCCGAGTCCACCGGGACGCCGGACATCGGGACGACGTGCACCTCGGTGCGGGCGCCACGGGCACTCGCGGTGGTGTGCGCGTCCGGGACACCGGCGGCCAGACCGGCGGCGTTCCGGGCGGTCGAGGCGATGATCGACGAGTCGATCACCACGGCACCGCGGTCGTGCGGCACCACGGAGCGGTGCTGCCGACCGGGCTTGAGGGCCAGGACGACGAGGACCACACCGGCGATGACGAGCACCGCCGCGATGACCTCGACCAGGGTGACGAAGGTTGCGTCCGGCTTGAGTGCGGCGTCCACCGCGGTCTGCGGGTCGGCCAGCAGTGGCGCCGCACCGACCGCACGGAGGACCGACTCGGTGCCGATCCACGCCGCGACCAGCACGAGCACCGCCAACGCCACGGACACTGCCGTGGACCGGGAACGGTGCACGCTGCGGCGACGCAGCCGGCGTTCGACGGAACTGCTGCTCATGGTGTTCTCCTCCTACCGGACCCGGGTGTCGCGCTCGCGCACGATCCCGGTCAACTCGATGCGTGCCGATCCGACACGACGTCCCGTGAGGGCGCTGACACGGCTGCGGACCTCGGCCGCTGCGGTGGTCGCCGCCTGGACCAGGTCGGTGCCGGCGGCGACCGGGCCGGTGATCTCCAGGGCCAACGCCCCGCGGGCGTCGCCGAGCTCCACCCGAACCCGCTTCGCGGGCGCTCCGAGCCGCTCAGCGGCGACGGCGCGCGCGCACGAGGTCAGGGCACGGGTGGTGATCTCGACACGGCCCGGAACGGTGCCCGGGCCGCCGGTCACCGGGAGCTCCGGCGCCCGGTCAGCACGTCGGTCAGGGCGTTCCGGTCGATGCGACCGGTGACGAGGGCCGCGACGAGTGCTCCGATCGCGGCGAACACGACGACCAGGACGAAGCCCCAGAAGCCGAACTGCAGTGCGACGACTGCCAGGATGGCGCCGATCAGGGCGCCGCTCAGTGTGGTGCTCATGCGACTCGCGACTCCTTCTTGTCGTCGTCCTCGTCGTCGTCGCCCGGGATGAAGACGTCCTGGACGGTGACGTTGACCTCGGCGACCTCCATGCCGACGATCTGCTCGAGGGCGCGGGAGACCGACGAGCGGACGCCCTCGGCGACCTGCTGCAGCGGCACCGGGTACTCGGCGACGATGGTGATGTCGGCGGCGACCTGCTTCTCGCCGACCTCGACCTTGACGCCCTGGCCGTGGTCGCGCTGGCCGATGGCGTCACGGATCGCGCCGATGGCACGGGCTGCGCCGTTGCCGAGCGAGTGCACGCCGTTGACCTCGCGGGCGGCGATGCCGGCGACCTTCGAGACGACGGTGTCGTCGATGACGGTCTTGCCGGTGGCGGCGTGGGTGCCGGTGGTCTTCGACGCCGTCGCGCTGGTGGCGAGGGTGTTCGGGGTGGTCGTGGTGTCGGCCATGGTGTCTCCTTCCGAGTGACCCGCCGGGCGTTCCCAGCGGGTGCTGTTCACGGATGAGACGGGCTGGAGAGGACGTTCGTCACGGCGACGTCACGACTTCCAGCCGGATTCCAGGAACGCGTCGTTTCCGGGGCTGGACTTGTACCCCGAACCGTTCCCGGTGCCGATAGCGGCTCCGGTCGTGCGCGGACCGCGTGAACCGGACTGGCCCCGAGATCGGCGTACCGGTGCCGATCGAGGTGCGGCGGGCCTCCAGTCTGGGACGCCTCGCAGACGCCCCTCGCGCGCACGAGGGGTACAGCGGGCTGAGGGGCCAGACGGCTCGACCGGTAGGAACGAGGCATGACGGCGACCGCGTTCTGCCTCCACGCCCTCGGGTCCAGCTCCGAGGAGTTCGCCGCCCTGCGCGCCCGACTCAGCGGCACGCTCGACCTGGTCGGCATCGACCTCCCCGGCTTCGGGTCCAGCTCCGCCGTGACCGGCACGACCGTCGAGGAGATGGCCGTGCTCGTCGAGCGGGCCATCGGCACGAGCGGCGCCACCGAGTGGGCCCTCGTCGGCCACTCGATGGGCGGCAAGGTCGCCTCCGTCGTCGCCGGGCGCACCATGAGCGGTGCGAACGGACTGTTCGGGCTGCGGGCCGTCGTGCTGTTGGCCGCTTCGCCGCTCGCCCCCGAGCCGATGGACGAGGAGCGCCGCGCGTCCATGCTGGCGTGGGCCGCCGACCACGAGATCGGACCCGACGAAGCCGCCGAGTTCGTCGACGCGAACACCGCCGACCGACTGGCTCCCGAGCCGTACGCGATGGCGGTCCACGACGTGCAGCGCGCCGACCCGGGCGCCTGGACCGCGTGGTTGACCCGCGGCAGCCGCGAGGACTGGTCCGACACCGTCGCCCCGAGCCCGGTGCCGGCGCTCGTGCTCGCGGGTGCCGAGGACGGCGACCTGGGCCCGGACGCGCAACGCGAACTGAACCTGCCGCACTGGCCGCGGGGCGAGTTCGACGTCGTCCCCGGTGCCGCGCACCTGCTGCCGTGGGAGCAGCCCGACGCCGTCGCCGACCGCATCCGCTCCTTCTGGGAACGACGGGTCGACCACGGCCCCGTCGTCCCCACCGCGTCGGCACGGGTCATCGCCTCGCCGCGGGTGAGCGCCAAGAACCGCGGGGTCCTGGCCGTTCGTGCGCTGCCGGACGACCCGGCCGCCGAGCCCCGCGCACTCTCCGTCGCGCAGCTCGACACGCTCCGGGCCGTGGCCCGCGTCGTCGTCCCGCAGCCGGCCGGACGCCAGATCGACCTGGCCCTCCGTGTGGACGCGCAGCTCGCCGACGGGCTGGGCGACGGCTGGCGGGTCGACGGCCTCCCCGCCGACCCCGACGCCTACCGGGCAGCGCTCGACGCACTCGCTCCGGAGGCCGCGGTCTCCGACGAGCACCTGGCCGACGTCCTCGACGCGGTCGACGACGGCTCGCACGAACCCGCAGCCGGTCTCCTCGACGCCGGGCAGCTGCGTGCCTGGTTCGAGGACGCCGGCGTCGACCTCGTCAAGCAGTGGCTGGCACACCCGGCCACGATGGCCGCGATCGACTACGACGGCTTCGCCAACGGCGGGGACGGCGTGCGCAAACAGGGCTTCCAGCTGCTGGGAGCCGACCAACGCGAAGCATGGGAACCGGACGGAGCAACACCATGAGGCTCGAACACCAGCGTCGCTACGGCGAGGACGAGATCGTGGACGCGGTCGTCGTCGGCACCGGAGCGGGCGGCGCACCGCTGCTCGCCAGCCTGGCGCGAGCGGGCCTCCGGGTCGTCGCCCTCGAAGCCGGCCGCAACACCGAACCGGGCGACCACCTGCCCGACGAGGTCGAGGCACCGGCGGACATCAACTGGATGGAGGAGCGGATCAGCGGCGGCGGCGCCCCGACCGCCTTCGGTCCGAACAACAGCGGCACCGGAGTCGGCGGCTCGACGCTGCACTGGGGGGCGTTCACGCCCCGTCCGAGTGCCCACGACCTGCACCTGGCGACCGAGTCGGGCAAGGGACACGACTGGCCGATCGACCACGCGGAGCTCATCCGGTACATCGAGCAGGTCGAGCACGACGTGGGGGTCGCCGGCCCCGAGCACTACCCGTGGGACCCGTCCCGTCGGTACTCGATGCGCCCGCCGGGCCGGAACGCGTCGTCCGACATGATGATGCGCGGCGCTGCGGCGGTCGGCATCACCGCCACCGACGCCCCGGTCGCCCTCACCACCGAGGACCGGCACCAGGAGCACCACGGTCTCCGGCACGCCTGTGTGTCGTGCGGCTCCTGCCACCAGGGCTGCCGGAACGGCGCGAAGGTGTCGATGGACACCACGTACCTGCCAGCCGCGGTCGCCTTCGGCGCCGAGATCCGTCCCGAGGCCTTCGTGCACGGCATCGAGCTCGACGCCCGCGGCGAGGTCGAGGCGGTCGTCTACCGCCAGGACGGCCGTGACCACCGGCAGCGCACCCGGGCCCTCGTGCTCGCCGCCGGTGGCGTGGAGACCCCGCGCCTGCTCCTGCACACCGGTCTGGCCAACAGCAGTGACCAGGTCGGCCGCAACTTCACCGCGCACGGCGCCACCCAGGTCTGGGCGCGGTTCGACGAATCGATGCGCTCCTACCGCGGGTACCCGTCGTCGATCATCACCGAGGACTTCGTCCGCCCGTCCGACGCCGACTTCGCCGGCGGGTACCTCATCCAGAGCCTCGGCGTCCAGCCGCTGACCTTCGCGACCTCGCTGGTCCGTGGCGGCGGGCTGCGCGGTGCCGCCCTGGTGAAGGCGATGCGCGACTACCCGCACATGGCCGGGGTCGGCATCAACGCCGAGTGCCTGCCGTACGAGGACAACCGGCTCGTGCTCGGGGACGAGGTCGACGAGCACGGCATCCGGAAGGCCACGATCACCTTCACCCCGGGCGAGAACGAGGACGCGATCGGTCGCCACGCGGTGCGGACGATGACCGCGATCATCGAGGCGGCCGGGGGGAAGGACGTCCGGGTCCTCGAACGGACCGCGCACACCATCGGCACCGCACGGATGGGCGCGGACGCCGACAGTTCGGTCGTCGATGCGGCCGGACGATCGTGGGACGTCCCGAACCTGTGGGTCTGTGACAACTCGGTCTTCCCGAGCGCCGTCATCGCGAACCCGGCGCTGACGATCATGGCGCTGTCCCTGCGGACTGCCGACCGGATGCTCCGAGGCGACGCCGCTGCGGACCGCGCGGCGGGGCTGGTGGTCGCTGCCTGAACCGAGCAACGTCTGGTCACTCGCCCCACACTTCCGTGACGAGAACGTCAACCCCCTGAACGTCTGACGGACATCTGCGTACCGTCCCAGTCAGCGAGCTCCGCTCGGTGTGCAGTTCCTCGAACGCCGGAGGAGCGCTGACAGGGACAGCTGCGTCCCGACCGTCACGTCGACGGTCGACAGGGAGACGATCATGACCAGCACGCTCGACGTCACCGCCCGACGCGCCCAGACCACCGCGAGGTCGGCCGATTCGGTCGGACCGGTCCGGATCGAGGCCTCCGGGACCTCGAGCGACGCGGTCGTCGCGGACATCGGACGTCTCTACGACGGCCGCGAGTGGCAGGCCCGCACCACCGACCACGCGTTCGCCTACCGCTACAGCGCGGTCGGTGACCACGACGTCACGCTCCGCCGGTCCCAGATCGGCGGCCACATCCGGGGGGCCATCCCCCGCTCCCCCGACTACGTCGCGCAGTGGATCACGTCCGGAGAGGGCGTGCCTGACGTCACACAGGACCGGGTGCCGCTCCAGCTCGACGTGCCGATGCTCTTCCCGACGTGCCGGGAGTTCGTCTTCGAGTACGAGGACCACGACCAGCGGCTCGTGCACATGTCCCGTCGGCTCGTGCACGAGGTCGCGGACGAGATGTTCCACACCGGGCAGGTCACGGACCTCGGCATCGACCACCTCCGGCCCCTCGACCCGACAGCGATCACACAGTGGCGGAGCAGCCTGTCGTTGCTCTCGCGGGAGCTCCGGACCGGTGGGGTCGACACCCTCCTCTGGCACACGCTGACCCGCGGGACCGCGGCCGCGTTCCTCCGGATGTACCCGCCGACGGTGACGGCGCTGCCGCCCGCCGTGCTGCTGCCCCGACGAGCCCGGTTGCGTGCCGCCGTCGAGTACGTCCACGAGCACGTCGCCGAGCCGTTGAGCGTGTCGGACATCGCCGGTGCCGCCGGACTCAGCGTCCGGGCCACCCAGGAGGCGTTCCAGCGACACCTGGACCAGACCCCGATGACGTACCTGCTCCGCACCCGACTCGAGCGCGTCCGTCGGGACCTCATGCAGGCGGGCCCCTCCGGCACCTCGGTGCAGACGATCGCCCGACGCTGGGGGTTCGCCCACCTCGGCCGGTTCTCGGCGGCCTACCGGAACGAGTTCGGCGAGTACCCGCGGGCCACGCTCCGGAGCTGATCCGAACGCGCCGGGGCCACGTCCGCGCCGCCACCGGATCCCCTACTTGTACGCGTTCACCGGACCGGCGTCCATCGTCACCGTGCCGTCCGCGTTCACCACCGGCCGCCGCTCGGACTTCGGCGCCGAGTACAGCTCGACCTTCTCGACGTGCACCTGCTCGCCGTTGGTGATCACACCGGGCACGCACGAGTACACCTTGTCGTTGCTGTCGGCGTCACGCGCCGCGATCTCGACGACGTCGCCCGCACCGTTGTCGATCGTCATGCCGACCTTGTACCGCCGGAAGGAACCGGTGCCGTTCGACTGCGCCGAGTAGACGACCGGCACGATGCGGTCGATCTCGGGCGTCAGGGTGATCTCGACGACCTCGTCCGCCATCGTCGTCGCGCCCCGAGCACCGCGCCGCTGGTCGCCCAGGTGCACCACGGCGCCGTCGGCGGTGCGCGGGGTGAACGCACGGTCGGTCTTGGTCCCGAACTGGGACACGGTCTCGACGTGGCCGTCCCGGTAGCGCACCAGGGCGTACACGTCGTAGTCGGTGCTGTTCGGCCACGAGATCGTCACCGTGGTCTTCTGGGTCTTGCGCAGGCTGACCGTCTGACGCTTCTCGAGGCTGATGCGTCCCGACACGACGCCCAGGTCGGTCACGGGCCCGGCCGCCGCCGGCGCAGCTGCCGGTGCCGGTGCCGGTGCCGGTGCCGCCGTGCCGGCTGCGTCGTCCTGCTTGTTCTTCTTGCCGATCCCGAACATGTCGTCCCCCGTCGTCGTGGTGGTTGCCGTCGGCGTCGTCCGCCGCTGACCATCGTGCCGCGGATGCGCGCGCGCGGCCAGCATCTGGCACGGGCTGTGCAGAACCGTCCGGACGCGACCACCTGTGGAGGGTGGGTCGACGTGCCAGCTGGTGGCGAGCCTCCAGTCCGTCAGTCCCGACGGGTAGAACTGGTGTCATGACCCGACGCAGCCCCGGCCACCCCACCCCCGACGTCCCCGGCCCCGGGCAGGAGTCGGTGTGGGACTACCCGCGCCCACCCCGGGTCGAACGGACCCCCGCCCGGGTCGTCGTCCGGCTCGGCGGACAGGTGATCGCCGACACGACCGGCGCGGTGCGCGTGCTGGAGACGAGCCACCCGCCGGTGTACTACCTGCCGATCGCGGACTTCGCGCCCGACGCCCTCGTCCCGACCAGCGGGTCGAGCATGTGCGAGTTCAAGGGCAGCGCCTCGTACTTCGACGTGCACGGCGGCGACCAGGTCGTCGGTCGAGGGGCCTGGACCTACCGCACGCCGTGGCAGGGCTACGGCGAACTGCGCGACCTGGTGGCTGTGTACCCGTCGCAGATGGACTCGTGCGAGGTCGCCGGCGAACGCGTCCGCGCGCAGGAGGGCGACTTCTACGGCGGCTGGATCACCGCGGACGTCGTCGGGCCGTTCAAGGGCGAGCCCGGGACGCTCGGGTGGTGACCGAGGCTCCGCTGCCGTCCGGCACCACCCGCCGCCGGGTCGGACTCCGCCTGCAGAAACCGTGGTTCGCCTGGGGTGCGCGGCCGACCGTCAGCGTGGACGGCGTCGGCCAGCCCGCGCAGTGGGGCGCCGGCACGTGGGTGCTGCCGGACGAGGGCAGCGTCGAGTTCGCCGTGTTCTGCATCAACCGCAGCTGGCGCTTCGGTGCGGCCTCGGTCCGGGTCGACGCAGCGAGTGCTGCGGGTGCAGTGCTCGAGTACCGGGCCGGGGCGCTGCCGTTCGGCGCCGGGTCGTTGGTCCTCCGGAGCAGCTGACCCGACCCGGGCCGGGCCGGGCCGGTGTCAGGCTCGCTCGGACGGCCGTCCCGTCAGGAGCCGGGTGCGCTCGGCCAGTTGGTCGACGAACTCCTGGTGCTCGGGCTCGAGCAGGTCGTCTGCGGCGGGCTCGGCGAGGACGGCGATCCCCGGGCCGAGGAGGACCTCGACGGCGATCGGCACGCCCGCGATGTCGACGGCCGGGATCGCGACGAGGTCGCTGGTGCCGGCCCGTCCGACGGCGACCGCGTACCGCATCACGGCGGAGGCGGCGGCACTGCTGGTGAGGACGGATGTCAGTCCGTAGACGACGTACTTCATGGTGAACCGGTTCTGACCAGTTCGATGCGTACACGGCGGAGGCCGGCGGTGGTGTGCACAGGTGTGGACCCCCAGGGAGAGGCGGGGCACCCGCAACCGAGTCAGGGCAACGGTCTCGTCGGGAACGCACGCATCGGGATGGTCCGTACGTGGCTCAATGTACACCGCTGGTACCGGGTCACCGGCGGCGGGCGCCCAGCGTCCACCCGAGCGACGGTGGGGGCCGCCGGCAGCTGGTGGGACGGACGGGAGGCGCGGTGCGGGCCGGCACTGCGCCTCCTGTCCGTCTCCGGTCAGCTGCCGTCCGTCTCCAGCGCCGCGGTGAGCTTGACGATCGCGTCGGCCGCGTGCGCGAGGGTGGCGCGCTCCTCCGGCGTCAGGGCTCGCTCGGCGGCGGCCAGCACCCGGGCGGAACGGCGGAGCCGGAGGTCGTCGATCGTGGTCCGGCCAGCCTCGGTGAGCGAGACGAGGACCCCGCGTGCGTCGGCGGGGTCGGGGGTCCGCTCGACGAGCCCCTGCGCCTCGAGGTCGGCGACCGTGACGCGCATGCTCTGATGCCGCACTCGGCGGAGTCGGGCAAGCGCGGCGATGCTCTGGGCGCCGTCACGGGCCAGGAAGCCGAGTGTCTCGACCTGGCCCTCGGGTGTGGTCTCGGTGCGGCGGACGGCACGGGTGCTGTCGCCGATCGCGCGGCGCAGCGCGTTCGCGTCGTCGAGCGTGAAGTCGCGCAGGGCCATGGGCAGAAGTGTACAGTTCGGCTGTACTCTTCTGGTCATGGAACTCACCAAGCACACCCACGCCACCGTGGTCCTCCGCGACGGCGACCGCAGCGTCCTGCTCGACCCGGGTGCCTACACGTCGGCGTCCGCGGACCTCGTCGCCGCAGCCGATGCCGTGCTCGTCACCCACGACCACCCCGACCACTTCGACGCCGAGGTCCTCAGCGCAGCACTCGACGCGCAGCCCGAGCTCCGCGTCTGGGCGCCGGCCTCCGTCGTGGACGCGCTCGGTGCGCACGACGGCCGGGTCGTCGCCGTCTCCCCCGGTGACACGATCACGGCGGGCGGCTTCGCGGTCCGCGTGTTCGGGGGCGACCACGCCGTGATCCACGCCGACCTGCCGCCGATGACGAACGTCGGCTTCCTGGTGGACGGCCGCGTGTTCCACCCGGGCGACGCGTACTCGGCGCCGGGGGTACCGGTGGAGACGCTGCTCGTGCCGACCTCCGGGCCGTGGGCGAAGCTCGGCGAGCTCGTCGACTTCGTCCGCGCCGTGCGGCCGGAGCGTGCCGTGCAGATCCACGACCTGATGCTCAGCGAGGTCGGCAAGGGGTCGTTCGCGCAGTTCGCCGGGCAGCTCACCGGCATCGACCTGGTGACGGTCGCCGACGGCGAGACGATCACGGTCTGAGCACCTCGGACGTCGAACGGACCGCGGGGGCGCGCCCGGGGGGGGGGGGGCCCGGGGGCGGGGGGGGGGGGGGGGGGGGGGGGGGGGGGGGGGGGGGGGGGGGGGGGG
>NZ_JARUXD010000026.1:0-45385 GCF_030433875.1 Curtobacterium sp. PsM8
CCCGGCACCCGATGGGTGCCGGGCCTCCAGCGTCGTGGTGGTGGAGCGAGGTCAGCGGTCGTGGTCGTGCCGGGGGTCCCGCTGCACCGCGGTCGGTTCGGTCACCATGCCGGTCGGCGCCTTCTCGGCGGTCTTCCGACCGTGGGTGAACCACGTGACGAGCCACAGCAGGATGCCGAGCGCCAGCAGCGCGCCGGCGATCTGGTACTGCTCCCAGGCGCGGCCGGACGAGAACGGCAGCACGAGCCACAGGCAGGCGACGATCCCGATCACCGGGATCACGACCCCGGCCTTGAAGTGCTTGTGGTCGACCTTGTCGCGTCGCAGTGCCAGCACCGAGGTGTTCACGACGGCGAACACCGCGAGCAGCAGCAGCGAGGTCGTCCCACCCAGGATCACCACGATCGGCGACTCCGGGTCGAGCGACACCCAGCCGATCAGGGCCAGCGAGATGAGGGTCGTGAAGACGATCGCGTTCGACGGGGTGCGACGGGCGGGGGAGACCCGGCCGAGGAAGCCCGGCAGCACGCCCTGCTTGCTCATGCCGTAGAGCAGTCGGGACGCCATCATCATGTTGATCAGCGCGGTGTTGGCGACGGCGAACATCGAGATGAACGGCAGGACGGCCCCGATCGGGAAGTCCGGCGCGGCGGTCTGCACGACGGTGACCAGCGGCGTCTCGTTGCCGGCGAGTTCACCGATCGGCACGACGGCCACGGCACAGATCGACACCAGGACGTAGATGACGGCGGTGATGCCGAGACCCGTCAGCATGACGCGGGGGAAGATCCGCGACGGGTCCTTCGTCTCCTCGGCCATGTTCACCGAGTCCTCGAAGCCGACCATCGCGAAGAAGGCCAGCGACGTCGCCGTCGAGATGCTCAGCAGCAGGCTCTTGTCCTCCGGCGTCTCGAACATCACGACGCGCGAGAAGTCCGCGTTGCCGCCCGCGATCGCGGTGAAGCCGACCAGGATCACGAGCACCAGACCGGAGAGCTCGACGAGGGTCAGCACCACGTTCGTCTTCACGCTCTCGCTGACGCCGCGGAAGTTCACCGCCATCACGGCGAGCATGAACCCCATCGCGATGAGCATCACCACGGTGTTCGGCAGCTCCAGGCCGAAGCCGACGCCGAGGTTCGCGGCGAACGCCCGGGACGCCGTCGACGCCGAGGTGATGCCGGAACACATCACGATGAACGTCACGATGAAGGTGACGAAGTGGACGCCGAACGCCTTGTGCACGTACAGCGCCGCACCCGCCGTCTGCGGGTACTTCGTGACGAGCTCGAGGTACGAGAACGCCGTGAGCAGCGCCACCGAGAAGGCGATGAGGAACGGCAGCCACGCGGCACCACCGACCTCGGCCGCGACCTGCCCGGTGAGGGCGTAGACGCCGGTGCCGAGGATGTCCCCGATGATGAACAGCAGCAGGAGTTTCGGACCGATCACACGGCGGAGCTCGGTCTGCTGCCCTGGGTCGCGCTCGGTCTTCGTCGTGGTCGCCATGCATCACCCTGTTCCTGCCGAGCCGTTCCTGTCCAGTCCCACAGCAAAATCGTTCGACGTGGGCGGGGCCAGCGGGCGGTCGATACGCTGCCCTGCATGGACGAGGCGTCGACGACCACCGAAGAACCGATCGAGTTCGCGGACTTCAACGCGAAGCTGCTCGTCCTCGACGTGCTCTGCTACGACCTGGACGTCATCGAGCCCTACGACGGAGACGCTGACGACGACGAGGACGCGGCGGTGGACGACGAGGACGTGGACGGACAGGACGACCGGGCCCGTGAGTACTACGACGACCTCGACCTGCTGCCCTCGCAGCTCGACCTGGTCACCGAGGTGACGGTCGACTCGGACCTCGAGATCCTGCAGGACCTGCACCCCGGGTGGGACGGCTCCGACGACCGCTACGACCCGCAGAACTGGGATGACCTGGTCGACCTGCCGTCGCTGAAGGTCGTCTACGCGGCGGCCCCGCTGCCCGCGCACGTGTCGGACGCGCTCGCCGCGAAGGGCGTCGAGGTCCGCTCAGCCTGACGCCCCGCCGACCACCGCCCCGCCGACCACCGCCCCGCCGCACGTCAGCGCAGCGCGGCGATCTGCTGCGTGAACTCCCTCGCCCCACCCTGCGCCGGGTGGCGCACGGCGATCGCGTCGATGCCGGCCGCCGCCAGCGCACCCTGCGCCTTCCGGCCGACGGCGACGAACCGCCGGGCACCGACCGCCTCGGCCAACGCGAGTGCGACGGGCGCGCCGGCACGGACCTCGGCCGGACGCGGTGTCCGGTTCGTCAACCGGTCCGGGGCGGCGAAGGGGTGGTGCGGGAACACCGCCCAGAGCACCGGCAGCGGGCCGTGCCAGTCCCGGAGCGCCGCGTGCACGACGCGCGAGGACGCCTCCCACGCTGCCGTCGGATCGGGCGGCACCGCGAAGGACAGGCCGGCGAACAGCCCGTCGGGGTCCTGCAGCTCTCGCATGCTCGTGAACGGGATGCCGGTGTTCGTCATGCCGCGCCAGCCCGGTGCCTCGGCGACCAGGATCGTGTCCGCCTCGGGCCCGGCGTGCTGCAGGTAGCGGTCGAGGTTCCTCCGCCGCAGCGTTCCGGCCGCCCTCGACGCCGGGTCGGGACCGCTGGGGTCGAACAGCGCCTCGGCGTCGGTCGCCGCCGGGACCGCGTCGAGGGCGTCCCAGAACGCGCCGAGGTCGAGCGCGGAGTGGAGCACGGAGTCCGGCACGAGCGGGCTCGTCAGTGTCCGAGGACCCGCAGGTAGACCTGCTCGAGCCCGGCCGCCGACCGCTCCCAGCTGAGTCGTTCGGCGTGCTCGCGCCCGGCGGAGGCCAGCGCGGCGGCGTACTCCGGTTCGGTCAGGATGCGTTGGATCTCCGACGCCCAGACCGCGGGGTCGCGGGACTCGAGGACGACCCCGGTCTCGCCGTCGACCACGGCCTCACGGAGGCCTCCGGCTGCGGCGGCCACGACGGGCACCCCGGACGCGGAGCCCTCGAGCGCCACCAGGCCGTACGTCTCGGAGTGCGACGGCACCAGCACGGCTGCCGCGCCGCGGAACAGGAACGCCAGGTCGGCACGCGACTGCGGTCCGATGAAGGTGACCCGGTCGGCGATGCCCCGTGACGCGGCGAGCCGACGCAGTTCGGTCACGTGGTCGCCTGCTTCGCTCGAGGCGTCCCCGGCGATGACGAGGGTGGGTCGGGCCTCCTGGTCGATGCCGGCGATCGCCTCGATGGCCAGGTCCAGGCCCTTGAGCGGCTGCACGCGGGCCGCCGCGACGACGTAGGGCGCGGCGGCGCGACGCGCGCCGACGCTGGCGGGGCGGAAGACGGACCCGTCGACCCCCGGCGGCACGATCCAGACGCGCGACGGGTCGCCGCCCAGTCGGGAGCGGACGGTGTGTGCCTCGGACTCGCTGACGACGACGACGGCGTCGGACTCGCGCGCGAGGCGTTCTTCCCCGGCCATCCGACCGGCGGACTCGGGACGCTCGCCCTCGGACAGCGGCGTCGCACTGTCGGCGGCGATGGAGTGGAACGACTGGACGTGCGGGATGCCACGGTCGCGGGCGACGGGCAGGGCCGCGGCGCCGGAGAACCAGTGGTGCGAGTGCAGGACGTCGAACGGACCGAGTTCGGCCAGGCCGCGGCGGAACGGTTCGATGAAGGCGTCGTGCTCGCCCTTCGGCACCGGTTCGGCCGGCCCGGCGGACAGGAACCGCAGGCACACGCCCGGCACGAGGGCGACCGAGTCCGGCTGCGTCGGTGCCGAGCGGCGGGTGATGATGTCCACCTGGTGGCCGCGGTCGGCCAGCGCTTCGGCCTGGTGGCGGACGACGACGTTCATGCCGCCGACCTCGCCGGATCCGGGCTCGTCGCCGGGGGAGGTGTGCAACGAGACCAGCCCGATGCGCAACGGTTCGGTCGTGGTGCTCACCGGTCCAGCCTAGTGAGCCGGGCGCTGCGACCGGCGCGCGGGGGCGATGAGGGCCGGCAGGCGGCCCGCGGCGTCGAGCGGGTCGGACGGGAGGCCCGGATCACCACCCAGCACCTGCACCCGTTCGTCGCCGTGTCGCTCCCAGAACGCCGCCGTCCACGCACAGAGGACCCCGTCGAGCAGGTCCTCGCGGTGCTTGTGCGTCGGCCCGTGCAGCACCGACGGGTCGCGGAGGTCGCGGGTCAGCGGGTGCGCGTCGAGGTCGAGCGGCGGGTCGAACGCCGTCGTACGCATGCGGCGGACGAGCTCGTCGAACGCCTCTGCGCGACGCTGCCGGGCGACGGCCGGGGGCACGGACGTGTCGAGCCGTTTGTAGCGGGGACGTTCGACGTCGTACCCGAACTCCGCCACCCCGACCAGCGTCGTGTACGGGTAGCACTCGAACACCGCCGGGCCGCTCCGGGCGCGCATCGTCCCGGTGTCGCTGACGTACGTCACGCCGAGGGCGGTCAGCCGATCGAGCAGCCGGGCGCCGGCGCTCGCGGCCGAGGCCAGGTTCGTCGGGTTCGCGGCGACCTTCCACCGGCCGTAGCGCTGCCCGACCTGGCGTTCGGACTCGCGGATGCCCGTCGGGTTCGTGACGACGAGCGACGCGTCCACCGCGATGAGGGTCCGGGGCCCGAGCCGTTCGGCGATCCAGGCGGTGACCTCGTCGACCCCGCGGGCCCACCCGGCGTCGATCACCCGGCCGGCGTCGTCGAGGGCGGCCAGGCCGGTCTCGTTCGGGGCGCGGCGTTCGGTGCCGAGGCCCCAGGCCAGGTCCACCCCGAGGTACGCGGTCACCGGTCCATCCTGCCCCGTCCGGTCCCGCTGCGCGCCGCGCTGCGGTCGTGCTGCGCGCCGGGCTCCGGGCGTCGGAGTACGTTCCGCTGCATGGCGACACCGGCGACGACGCTCACCGTGCCCGGACCCGACGGCGACCGGAAGGTCCGGATCTCCAGTCCGTCCCGTGTGCTGTGGCCGGACCTCGGCATCACCAAGCTCGACCTGGCCCGGTACCTGGTCGACGTGGGGGACGCCTTCGTCCGCGCCAACGGCGACCGGCCGATCTCGCTGCAGCGGTTCCCGGACGGTGTCGACGGCGGGCAGTTCTTCTCGAAGAACCCGCCGAAGGGCGCCCCCGACTACGTCCGCGCGGTGACCGTCACCTACCCGAGCGCCCGGAGCCACCCGCAGCTCGTCATCGACGAGCCGGCCGTCGCGGTGTGGGCAGCGCAGATGAACACCGTCGTCTTCCACCCCTGGGCCTCCCGGGCCGAGGACAGCGACCACCCTGACCAGCTCCGCATCGACCTGGACCCGCAGCCGGGCACCGACTTCCACGACGCCGTCCCCGCCGCGCACGAGCTGCGGAAGGTCCTGGCCGAGGTCGGCCTCGAGGCGTGGGTGAAGACCAGCGGCAACCGCGGCCTGCACGTCTTCGCGCCGATCGAGCCGGCGTACGAGTTCCTCGACGTCCGCCACGCGGTGATCGCCGCGGCCCGGGAGCTCGAGCGGCGGATGCCGGAGCAGGTGACCACGGCCTGGTGGAAGGAGGAGCGGGGCTCGCGCATCTTCGTCGACTTCAACCAGGCGAACCGCGACCGCACGATGGCCGGGGCCTACAGTCCGCGTGCGCTGCCGAACGCTGCGGTGTCGACGCCGCTGGCGTGGGACGAACTCGACGCAGCCGACCCGACCTCCTTCACGATCCTGACCGTGCCACAGCGTCTGGCCACGACCGGTGACCCGTGGGAGACGATGTCCGCCGAGCCCCGGAGCATCGACCCGCTCCTGGCTTGGTGGCGACGCGACCTGGCGGACGGACTCGGCGAGCTGCCGTTCCCGCCGGACTTCCCGAAGATGCCGGGGGAGCCGCCCCGTGTGCAGCCGTCCCGCGCGAAGAAGGCCTGAGCGGGGCGCGAGACCGATCGGTCAGACGAGCGTGGAGGTGTCCTCGCGGCGCAGGTCGTCGTCGTCGACGCGCGAGGTCTGCAGCGGCAGCCCGACCGTCGCCGTGTGCAGGCGGGTGAGTCGAGACCAGGTCCGGCGGTTGTCCTGCGTGATGCCGTCGAGGACGATCATGCGCCCAGGCCGATCGTGACGAAGGCGAGCGCTGCGACGGTCACGCCGGCGATCCCGCTGATGATCGCGCTGGTCTGCAGGGCACGCTGGTGGCGTGCTTCGCGGACCTCGCTGAGAGGGTTGCGCTGTGCTCGGCGAACGAGGGTCTCGCTGCTCATTTCCACTCCGATCCGTGATCTCGAGGGGGTGGAGAACCACCGTTTCCCTGATGTCTCGAATGCTTCCACAGAATCACTAGTTCGGCTAACTACTGATGACGGCTGAGCGTCAAATGGACAACCCGTCACTCGTCCGGGGGGGGGGGCTCAGCTCAGGACGTCGCTGAGGTCGTAGGCCGCGGGCACCTCGAGCTGGTCGAACCCGCACGAGCGGGCGTCACGATCCGGCCGCCAGCGAGCGAACTGCACGGTGTGCCGGAAGCGGTCACCCTCCATCTGGTCGTAGCGGACCTCGAGCACCCGCTCCGGCGCCAGCCGGACGAACGACGTGTCGCGACCCGACGAGAACCGGGACCGTTCGCCGTCACCGGTGACGGGCCTCCCGTCCGCATCCCGCTCCACCAGCGGCTCCAGCTCGTCCACCAGCTCGCGCCGCCGCTTGTCCGTGAAGGCGGAGACACCGCCGACCATCCGGAGTTCGCCGTCGGCGTCGTACAGTCCGAGCAGGAGCGAGCCGACGCCCGTGCCGCTCTTGTGCACCCGGTAGCCGACCGCGACGACGTCGGCCTCGCGGTGGTGCTTGATCTTCAGCATCGTGCGCTTGTTCGGTTCGTACGGGCGTTGCCGCGGCTTGGCGACGACGCCGTCCAGGCCGGCGCCCTCGAACGTGGTCAGCCAGCGCCGCGCGGTCTCGACGTCGAGCGTGGTCCGCGTCACGAACAGGGGCGCGGTCAGGTCGGTGCCGAGGGTCTCGAGGTCAGGTCCTCCCCGTCCAGGTACAGCAGGTCGAAGGCCACGAACTGCGCCGGCGTCTCGACCGAGAGCTTCGCGATGCGTGAGGCCGCCGGGTGGATGCGCTGGGACAGCGCCTCCCAGTCGAGCTCCTCGTGCCCCGGTTGGCCCGACCGGACGATCACCTCGCCGTCGAGCACGACCGGGCCGGGACGTCCGCCGAACTGGATGCGGAACGCCTCGACCAGCTCGGGGAAGTAGCGGGTGAGCGGCTTCGACCCGCGGCTGCCGATCTCGACGTCGTCGCCGTCGATCGTCACGATGCCGCGGAAGCCGTCCCACTTCGGCTCGTACCGCAGTCCTCCGGTGACGCTGTCGGGGTCCGGCACGGTGGCGACGGCCTTGGCGAGCATGGGCGCGATGGTCTCCATGCCGCCTGTCTACGCGCTGCCGGCGGCGACGGCCTGGAGGCACGGTGTCGGCCCGCCCCGCACGGTCCAGGACCGCCCCGCACGGCGCTCACTACGCTGGTCGCGTGTCGAACCCGTCGCCCGTCAGCCCGGTCCAGGCCGCGGCGCTCGCCGCCGGTGCGCTCCCGCCCGTCGAGGAGGTCCGCCCCGGCATCTGGACGCTCGCAGTCCCGTTCCGCGGCGGCGTGCCCGACGCCACCCTGGTCTACGTCGTCGCCGGGGACGACGGCTCGCTCGCGGTCATCGACCCCGGGTGGAGCGACGGCGGCGAACTCGACGTCCTGACCGCCGGTCTGCGACAGATCGGCCGAGCGGTCGAGGACGTCACCCTCATCGCGGTCACGCACCTGCACGCCGACCACCTCGGCGCGGCCGCCGCGCTGCGTCGTCGTTCCGGGGCGCCGATCGCGATGCACTCGGCCGAGGTGCACGCGCTGGAGCACGCCCGCGCCGACGCCGATCAGAACGAGCGGGACGCCCGGACCTGGGGCGTCCCCGACGACCGGCTCGACGGTGTCCTAGCAGTCTGGGGCTCCGGCCGGCAGCTCGGGCAGGGGACCGTGGAGGCGCCGTTCGCCGACCTGGAGCTCGAGGACGGTGACGGGCTGCCGATCGCCGGGCGGGACCTCCGCGTGCTGTGGACGCCGGGGCACACCGGTGGTCACGTCTGCTTCGTCGACGAGCCCGACGGCCTGCTGTTCACGGGCGACCACGTCCTGCCGCGGATCAACTCCGGCATCGGGCTCGGGGGCCGCACTGACTCGAACCCGCTGCGGGACTCGCTCGACTCGTTGGCGGCGCTCGAACCGTTCGCCGCGTTCGAGGTCTGCCCCGGGCACGAGTACCGCTTCCGTGATGTGGTGTCCCGCGCCCGGACCCTGGCCGCCCACCGGGACGAACGCACGCGCCACGTCGCCGGCGCGCTCGACGCACTCGACCACCCGACGGTGTTCGAGGTGGCGTCCCGCGTGCCGTTCAGCGGTGGGATCGAGTCGATGTCCGGGTACCTGCTCGCCAGCGCCCTGAGCCAGACGGTGTTCCACGCCGACCTGCTCGGCCGCGCCGGCGAACTCCGCCTGGCCTGAGCCCCCGCGGACACAGCCCCGGCGGACTCGGCCTCGGCAACTGCCGTGGGTCAGCCGAGCGTCGACGCCAGGCGTTCCATGACGACCGTCGCGTCGGCGAACTCGGCGGCGGCGTGGTCGGCCAACGGTGCGAGTCCGGGTAGCCGGTCGGCGAGGGTCGCACTGACCACGACCGGGTGCACCTTCATGCCCAGTGCCGTGCCGAGGATGATGTCGAGCACCGGCGACGCGTGGTCCCAGTGCTCCGTCGGCGTCCCCGCGTCGTAGGTGCCGCCGCGGCTGACAACGGTGACGACGGGACGCCCGGCCAGGGGCTGCGGCGTGCCGTCGGGTCCGGGGACGACGACGCCCGGGATGTGCACGCGGTCGAGCCAGGCCTTGAGGCTGGACGGCACCGTGTAGTTGTACAGCGGCGACCCGATCACGACGACGTCGGCGGCCAGCAGCTCGTCGATGACGTCCTGGCGCAGCTGTTCGGCGGCGTCGGGCACGGACTCGTCCGCCGTGCGGTCTGCTGCGGCCCAGTGCAGCGCCGACGTCTCGAGGTGCGGCAGCGGGTCCACGTGCAGGTCGCGGCGGACGACCGTGTACTCCGGACCGCGGGCACGCCAGGCATCGGCGAAGGCGGCGGTCAGCGCCCTGGAACGGGAGTGGGACAGGTCGGCGGAGGAATCGATGTGCAGCAGGCTCGGCATGGCTCCAACGCTAGCCGCGCCTCCCGCTCGGCCCGGCGCACGTCGCCGGCCTGTGGATGACGGAACGGCCCCGTCGATCCGTGGAGGGATCGACGGGGCCGCGGGAGGAGCCTCCCGTCCGGATCAGCGCTGTGCGCGCCGACGGGCGAAGCGGAGGCCGACCAGTGCCGCACCGGCGGCGAGCATGCCGAGCGCCCAGGGCAGGGAGTCGGTCGCGTCCGTACCGGTGTAGGCGAGGCGGCCGTGCGCGGCGGTCCGGACCGGGACGGTGCCGATCGGCGCGGCTGCGACCGGGGGCGTGACCACCGGGGGAGTCGCGACCGGGGCGGTGGCGGTCGGGACGACCTCGACGGCGAAGCTCGTCGAGAAGCCGGCGGCGCTCGCCGTCAGGTTGTGCGTGGAGGCGTGCGGGAAGGTGACGTCGAGGAAGTTGCCGTAGTCACCGAGGTCGGGGTCCTCGCGCACGATGTCCGAGGCGATGTCCGAGGTGACGGCGAGTTCCGGCGAGTCGCCCTCGTCATCCGTCACCGAGTTGCCGAACCGGTCGACCAGGTCGCCGTTGAGCAGGAGGGTGCCGCCCTGCTTGACGGTCGGACGGCCGCCGTCGGTCACGATCGAGCTGCCTTCCCAGCCGTCGTCCGTGGTGTGGAAGGTCTCGACGTCGGTCATGACGTGGCCGTCGGTGTCGATGATCCAGCTGGTCAGCGTGCCGTCCGCGGGGCTGTCGCCGGAGCCGCTCTTCACGTACTCGAGGAACGCGTCGCGGTCGGTCGAGAAGACCTGCACGCCGGCGGCCGCCGCAGCGTCCACGGTGATCTCCACGTACTGCGTGACGGTGGTGCCACCGCTGGTCGCGGTCACGGCGAACTCGGTGTCGGTCGCCTCGTCGCTCGTGCCGGACAGGACGCCCGTCGCCGCGTCGAAGGTGATGCCGTCGGGCAGCTGGTCGGCCGGCGAGCCCTCGTCGTCGCCGTCGTCCGAGGAGTCGTCCGAGACGTCGTCCGGGTAGGCGTACGCGAGCGCGAAGGTCGGTGCCGGCGAGCCCGTGGCACGGAAGGTGTACGAGAACGCGTTACCCGCGGTGGTGTCGAGCGCGAGACGCTCGCCGTCCGGGTCCAGACCGGCGGTGACCGGCTTGCCGGCGGCGTCGACGAACACGGGGTCCTCGGTGACGACGGCCGACTTCGCGGAGGAGGTCTCGACCGAGCCGTCCCGGAGCGTGTTCGTGACGGTGACGGTCACGACCTTCGCTGCGTCGCCCGGCTGGATGACGTAGCTGCCGTCGTCGATGTCGGTGGCGACACCGCCGACCGACCACAGGTAGGAGAACGAGGTGGGCTTGGTGAAGCCCGAGGTCGTGGCGACGAGCGTCGAGCCGACCTTGGCGGTGCCGGACAGCTTCACCGTGGCGGTGGAGGCAGCCGGAGCGACAGCCGTCGGTGCGGCGGTCGTCGGCGTGGTGCCGGTGGTCGTGCCACCCGTGGTCGGGGCCGGCGTCGCCGCAGGCGTGGTGTCGGTCGGCGCCGTGTTGGTCGGGGCGGTGCTGGTCGGGTCCGCCGGCGCGCTGGTCGCGGTGCCGGTGGGGGTGCCGGCGCCGGTTCCGACGTCGGCCGGGAGGCCCGGTGCGGTCGACGTGCTCGTGTCGCCACCCGAGACAGCCGGCGCGGTCGCGGCGGTGTCGACGGGTGCGTCAGCGGCGTACGCGGTGGTCGCGGTCATGACGCCGAAGCCGGTCGTCAGGCCGATCAGGGCAGTCGCGGTGCCGACGGCGCAAGCGCGTCGGACGAAGGCTGTGCTGCGGTGCACGGGTTCCCCCAGGGTCCATGTCCGGTCAGGTGCCGGAGTGTATGAATCAGCCGAGAATCCCCGACGTGTTCGGATCGTATTGGTAGTGGGTGGACCGATTCGTCCCCGATGCCCGAATGTGACCCGAGTTGGGGGGACTGTGCGGTTTCCCGCAAGACGATCGGCGCACACGCAGCTCGGCGCACACGGACGAGGGGCGTGCCCGAATCGGCCACGCCCCTCGTCGTCTCGTGGGTCAGACCCGGCGGCGCCGTGCCCGCAGGGTCAGCAGGGCCACGCCCGAGGCGAGCAGACCGAGGCCCCAGGTGATCGGACCGGTCTCGTCGGCACCCGTGAAGGCGAGGCTGCCGGTGGTGCCGCTGCCTGCTGCGCCGGCGGACGGGACGACCGTCACGGGGAACGTGGTCGAGACGCCCTGGGTCGTCACGGTCAGCGTGTGCGTCGACGCGTGCGGGAACGTGATCTCCGCGTTCCACCCGGCCCGCTTGACCACGTCGGACGCCACGTCACTCGTCACACCGATGGGCGTCCGCCCGTCCCAGTCGCCGTCCAGGGGAACGGTGATGTTGCCGAAGGCGTCGACAGGCGCTGCCGCGATCAGCAGCGTCGACCGCTGTGCCGCGGTGGGGCGACCGCCGGCCTGCTGCGCGATGTCGTGCTGCGGTCCGTTCGGGAACCATGTGGTCTCGACCGAACCGTCGGGCTTGACGATCCAGGTGCGCTGCTCCCGGACGTCGCCGGGGCGGGTGACGGTCACGAGGGCCCCGACTGCCGGAGCGGGGGTCGTGCGGAGGTCGACGTACTGCGTGGCGCTCTGGCCACCCGAGGTCGCGACGACGGCGAACGAGTACGAGGCCGCCTGGTCGTCCGTGCCGCTGAGCACCCCGGTGGTCGGGTCGAGCGTGATGCCCGCCGGGAACGAGGCGCCGATGTCCGACGCCGGGAACGGCTGTCCGTCCGGCCGAACGATCGAGTAGCGCACCGGTTCGTCGGCGGGACCGCCGGTGGCCCGGAAGGTGTGCGAGAACGCCGTGCCGGCCTGCCCCCGGAGTTGGACGGCGTGGTCCTCGCTCGACCCGCCGGAGAAGGACAGTCCGCCGTCGTCCTCGGCCGGGGCGACCGACAGCAGGATCCGCTCAGACAGTCCGCCGCCCGGGTGGTACGGCGTCGAGACGTGGACCCAGATCTGGTCGCTGAGCGGTGTCGAGGAGTCGAGGGTCCCGGAGAGCACGCCGTTCTCCGAGAGGGTCACGCCCGCCGGCAGCACGCTCGGGTCCGCGGTGCCGCTGATGGAGCCGTTCACGAAGAAGGACAGGTCCGGGTTGTCGGCCGGCGCGAGGTCGACGGAGAAGGGCTCGCCGCTCGTCACCGGGACGACTCGCTGGTCGTAGATGAACTGGCGGTCGGCGTCCTCCACGATGACCGTGCTGCTCGGCGCACTGGTGACCGACGTCGGCTTCATGCCGGGAGCCGTGCCGGTGACGGTCACCGTGAAGGTGCCGTCGGCCTGCTCAGGGTCCACGACGTAGGTCCGCTCGGTACCCGGGTAGCGGTTGCCGAGGACCGGGTGGTGGAAGTCCCACCGGTAGGTGAAGGTCGTCCCCGTGGGCCAACCGGCGGTGTCGGCGGAGATGGTCCGCCATGCGCGGGTCGTGCCGGTGATCGTGACCGTGCCGGCGGGCGTCGCGGTCGGGGCGGCGGCAGCGGTCGGCGCGGGCGTCGCCGCACCGGGAGCAGCGGGCGTCGCCGCAGCCGGAGCCGCGGGTGTGGTCGCGGTGGGAGCATCCGGCGTCCCCGCTGCCGGGGCGTCGGCAGTCGGGTTCGTCGGTGCTACCGGAGCGGCCGCCGGAGTGGGTGCGCCGGTCGGAGCCGGCGTTGCGGTCGGTGCGTCCACGCTGGTGGACGTCGCGACGCTGGTGTTCGGTGCGAGCTCGTCGGCGGAGGCGCTGACGGCGCCGATGCCGAATGCCGACGACGCCGCGACGATCGCGACGGCGGAGCCGATGGCCGCGATCCGGTGGATCGGTGGCAGGCAGTTCTTGTGCATTGGGTTCCCCCCTGGGATGACGTGTGGCCGGGCTTCCCGATGGCGTGCCCGTAGCCAGATCGTAGGGTCATCAGAGGCCGCAGAACCGGTCGACATGGTCACGAACACGTCACGGAAAAAGTGCCGAGAAACCCGTCATGATCGGGGATTTCCGGACATGGAGCGCTCAGGATCGGGGAGCGCCGGCCGCCCGCTCGAGCGCCGTCCGGAACGCCGACACCGCCGGCGACTCCGCGCTCGCGAGCCGCTGCGCGGTGAACAGCGTCCGACGCCCGGGCTCCGGCAGTTCGAGCAGCCGGCAGCTCGTCGACCGACCGGCCCAGACCAGGTCCGGCATCAGCGCGACGGCGTTGCCCGACTCGATGAGCCGGATCTGCGCCTGCAGGTCCGCCGTCTCGTAGCGGACGTCGGGCTCGAAGCCGGCACGACGGCACGTCTGCTCGGCGAAGTGCCGGGAGGCTGCACCACGCGGTTCCATCACCCACGGCAGTGTCGCGGCCTCCTCGAGCGACGTCACCGGCCAGAGTGCCGTCGCCACCGGCGGCAGCGCCAACCGCACCGGGTCGGTCGTCAGGTCACGGCGGTCGAGGCCCGGGAACCGCGGGGCCGCGTGTGCCGGGTACTGCTCCGCGATCACCATGTCGAAGTCCCGCGCCCAGGTCTCGTTGAGCGCGGTCTCCGGTTCGCGCTGCACCATCTCGACCCGGACGTCGGGGTGTTCGAGCGCCATCGTGCGGAGGGCGGACGGCATCAGGGCCAGTGCGGCGGACTGGAACACCGCGACCCGGATGCGTCCCTGCACGGTCGTCAGCGTCGACTCCACCGACGCCTGCGCACGTTCCAGGGTGTCCAGTACCTCGCCCGCCGCCGCGACCAGGACCTCGGCCTGCGGGGTGAGCTGCAGGCGCCGACCGGCACGGCGGAGGAGCTGCACGCCGGCCTCCCGCTCGAGCACCGCGAGCTGCTGCGACACCGCTGACGGGGTGAAGTTCATCGCCTCGGCGACGGCGGCGACCGTGCCGCGGATGGACAGCTCGCGGAGGAGCACCAGGCGCCGGACGTCGAGCATGCCGAAAGCGTAGCTGAGCTGAACGGAATGCATCAGGAAAGGTTGCTTCCGCTACCGAAAGAGCGCCCGGCACACTGTCCCCATGACCGACGTCCAGCCGCGCTCCGACGCTGCCGCCCCGACCGTCCACGACGACCTGGCCGACGCGTCGGTCGCGCTCGTCCGGCAGTGGCTCGCCGAGGCCGAGACGTACCCCGTCGACGGCTCCGCGAAGCAGCTCGCCGGCGTCCTCGCCGACCCGAAGGGCCTCGCGTTCGCCGTCGGGTTCGTGGACGGCGTCGTCCGCCCCGAGGACCTCGGCGTCGCGGCCCGCAAGCTCCGCGCCATCGCGCCGGACGCACCCGGGTTCCTGCCGGCCGCGCTCCGCGGCCTGGTGCGCCTCGGTGGCGGACTGGCACCGAGCCTCCCGACCGTCGTCGTGCCCATCGCCCGACGGGTGCTGCGGAACATGGTCGGCCACCTCATCGTCGACGCGACCGACGCGAAGCTCGGGCCGGCGATCGCGCGGATCAAGCAGGACGGCGTCCGCCTCAACGTGAACCTGCTCGGCGAAGCCGTGCTCGGCGAACGCGAAGCCGCCCGCCGTCTCGCCGGCACGCACGCGCTCCTCAGCCGCGACGACGTCGACTACGTGTCCATCAAGGTGTCCTCGACCGTCCACCCGCACTCGCCGTGGGCCTTCGACCACGCCGTCGACGACATCGTCGAACAGCTCCGCCCGCTGTTCGCCCGCGCCGCCGCCGCGTCACCGCGGAAGTTCATCAACCTCGACATGGAGGAGTACAAGGACCTCGACCTCACCATCGCGGTCTTCACGAAGCTCCTCGACGAGCCGCAGTTCACCGACCTCGAAGCCGGCATCGTCCTGCAGGCCTACCTGCCCGACGCACTCGCCGCGATGGAGCACCTGCAGCAGTGGTCGGCGGCGCGCCGTGCCCGCGGTGGTGCGGACATCAAGGTCCGGCTCGTCAAGGGCGCGAACCTGCCGATGGAGCAGGTCGAGGCGTCCGTGCACGGCTGGCCGCTCGCCACCTGGCACACCAAGCAGGACTCCGACACGAACTACAAGCGCGTCCTCGACTGGGCGCTGACGCCCGAGCGCATCGCGAACGTCCGGGTCGGTGTCGCCGGCCACAACCTGTTCGATGTCGCGCACGCGTGGCTGCTGGCCGGGCAGCGCGGGGTCCGCGACGGCATCGAGTTCGAGATGCTGCTCGGCATGGCGCAGGGCCAGGCCGCCGCGGTGAAGAAGACCGTCGGCTCACTGCTGCTCTACACGCCGGTCGTGCACCCGGGGGAGTTCGACGTCGCGATCGCCTACCTGATCCGCCGTCTCGAAGAGGGCGCGTCGCAGGACAACTTCATGTCCGCGGTGTTCTCGCTCGCCTCGTCGCCGACGCTCTTCGCCCGCGAGGAAGCCCGCTTCCGCGACTCGCTGGCACCGCTCGCACTGCCCGGTGGGCTCGACGCCCCCGCCGCGCACCGCGTCGCCGACCGGTACGCCGCCGTCGAGCGCCCGGCACCCGGCCACTTCGAGAACACGCCCGACAGTGACCCGTCGGTCGGGTCGGTCCGCGAGTGGGGTGCCGGCATCACCGCCCGGATCGCATCGTCGACGCTCGGCGTCTCCGCCGTCCGGGAGGCCCGGATCACCTCCGCCACGACCCTCGAGTCCGCCCTGCGGCGCGTCCGTGCCGCCGGCACCACCTGGGGTTCCTGGTCCGGGGCGGCCCGCGGTGCCGTCCTGCACGCCGTCGGTGACGCGCTGGAGGCGAACCGCGCAGCCCTCGTCGAGGTGATGGCGTCGGAGACCGGCAAGACCATCGACCAGGCCGACCCCGAAGTGTCCGAGGCGATCGACTTCGCGCACTTCTACGGCGAGCTCGCGGCCTCGCTCGACACCGTCGACGGCGCCGCCTTCACCCCGGCGGCTCTGACGCTCGTCACCCCGCCGTGGAACTTCCCGGTCGCGATCCCGGCCGGGTCGACGCTCGCTGCCCTGGCTGCCGGTTCCGCGGTCGTGCTGAAGCCCGCGCCGCCGGCCGCCCGCAGTGGTGCCGTCCTGGCGTCGGTGATCGAGACGGCCCTCGACGCCCACGGTGCACCCGCCGATGTGCTGGCGTTCCTCGACGTCGAAGAGTCCTCGCTCGGCAAGGAGCTCATCGCGTCGCCGCTCGTCGACCGGGTGATCCTGACCGGCGCCTACGAGACCGCCGAGCTGTTCCGCTCGTTCCGGCAGGACCTGCCGCTGCTCGCCGAGACCTCGGGCAAGAACGCCGTCATCGTCACGCCGTCCGCCGACCTCGACCTCGCCGTGAAGGACGTCGTCGCCTCGGCCTTCGGGCACGCCGGCCAGAAGTGCTCCGCCGCGTCGCTCGTCGTCATGGTCGGGTCGGTCGCCAAGTCCAAGCGCTTCCGCAACCAGCTCCTCGACGCGGTGTCCTCGCTGACCGTCGGGTACCCGAGCGACCCGACCAGCCAGATGGGGCCGATCATCGAACCGGCCGCCGGCAAGCTCCTCGACGGCCTCACCACGCTCGGCGCGGGGGAGTCGTGGGCGGTCGAGCCGAAGCAGCTCGACGAGACCGGGAAGCTCTGGAGCCCGGGTGTCCGTCAGGGCGTCCGCCGCGCCTCGGACTTCCACCGCACCGAGTACTTCGGCCCGATTCTCGGTGTGATGACCGCCGAGACCCTCGACGAGGCGATCGACATCGTCAACGACGTCGACTACGGCCTGACCTCGGGCCTGCACTCCCTGGACCCGGGCGAGATCGGCACGTGGCTCGGCCGGATCCAGGCGGGCAACCTCTACGTCAACCGCAGCATCACCGGCGCGATCGTCCGCCGCCAGCCGTTCGGCGGGTGGAAGAAGTCCGCCGTGGGTGCGGGCACCAAGGCCGGCGGCGTGAACTACCTGGTCGGCCTCGGCTCGTGGGCGCCCGCTGCTGCGACCGCCGGGTCCACGCCGTCGTCGGCGGTGTCGGCGTTCGTCCGCGCGACCGGGGTGGACTCCGAGTCCCTCGGCCGTGCGGTCGCGTCGGACGAGCTCGCCTGGACGTCTGAGTTCGGGGTCGCCGCGGACGTGTCGGCGCTGACCGCCGAGCGGAACGTCTTCCGGTACCTGCCGTACCCGGGGGTGCAGGTGCGCCTGGCGGCGGCTGGGGTTTCGGCCGCTTCGGCCGCGGCTGCTTCGGATGGGTCGGGCGTGGACGGTCTCGTGCGGGTCGTCGCCGCGGCGCTGCGGGCCGGCACCCCGGTCGACGTCTCCGTCGCCGGTGACCTGCCTGTGTCGGTCGCCACGGCCCTCCGCTGCCTGTCGATCGTCGGCACGCTTCGGCAGGGGGAGTCCGACGAGGCCTTCGCGGCGCGCATCGCTGCGGGCCCTTCCACCCGCGTGCGACTCGTCGACGGGGATGCTGCTGCCCTGGCCGTCGGGACGAACGGACGCCCGGACATCGCCGTCTACGCCGAACCGGTCACCGAGGCCGGGCGGATCGAGATGCTGCCGTTCCTCCGCGAGCAGGCGGTGTCCATCACGGCGCACCGCTTCGGGACGCCGAACCACCTGTCCGACGAGCTTCTCTGACGCCTGGGCAGCTGTCCGGTCGCCGCACGTTGTGGGCGCACCGTCAGCTGTCCGGCGTTGCCTCGGACCGGCCACCACGACGGTGGCGAGTCACACCGAGGAGCACCACATGACCGACCCGATCGCCCACCCCACCGCCCTGGCGCACGTCCGCGTGACCGTGACCGACATCGCCCGCAGCAAGGCGTTCTACCAGCAGCTGCTCGGCGTCGATCCGGTCATCGACTTCAGCGACCAGGTCGACCAGCCCGGCGTCACCGAGGACCGCGAGCGCTTCTACGGCGGCTGCGTGTTCCCGCTCGGCGACCAGGTGTTCGGGCTGCGTCCGGTCGCACCGTCCGGGCAGCGGTTCGACCCGGACACGGTGGGTCTCGACCACGTGAGCTTCACCCTCGGCTCGGTCGACGAACTGCACCAGGCCGCAGCCCGGTTGGACGCGGCGGGCATCGAGCACGGAGAGGTCACCGAACTCGGGGACGCCGGCATGACGATCCTGTCGGTGCAGGACCCCGATGACATCAACCTGGAGTTCGCCGCCCGGAAGTGAGACGTCGGGTGCCCGGTCGGACGGTTGAGGCCGTCTGCCCGGGCATCCGGTGCCCGGTCGGACGATCGAGGCCGTCTGCCCGGGCCTTCCGGTCACTCGCCGTTGCCCTGCATCTCGGCAGCGTCGCCGACCGTGCACACCGAGAACCCCTCGATCGTGTAGCCCGTCGGGTCCGCGTAGAGATCGATCGACGTGGTCGGACCGCCGACACCCGAAAGGCCGTGAACGGGGTTGCTGCCGCCGTTCTTGTACGGGCCCGCCTTGATGCCTTCACCGGACCAGAAGTGCTGCAGCTTCTTGATGTCACTCGACGGTTCTCCGCCAGTCGCTCGGTCGACTATGGAGGTGAAGGCTGCTCCTGATCCGCCTGAAGAGAGCTCGCACGACTGCACCGCGGGCCCGCTGCGGATCGTCCAGTCGCCGCCGATCTCGGCGTACGACCGGTCGACGATGTCGACGACCGCCTGCTTCGCCTGCGCACTGGTCATCGTCGGTGGCTCGGCCGTGGTGTGCTCGCCGGTGCATCCGGCGAGCAGGACGACGGCGGCAGCGGCGATCGTGATCGCGGCGGGTGTCCTGGTCACGCGGCGGTGGCCTTCCTCGTCGGTGACGGCGTGCAGCCGTCGGACCCGTGCCCGACGGGCCGAAGGATGTACTCGTACGTCGTGCGTGCCCGGTCGGGGTCCGGGGTCTCGCCGGAGATCAGGTCCGCGTACGTGAACGACTCTGACACGCGCACGAGCAGACGGCCGAGTTCCTCGGGGGAGAGCGGCGCCGGGTCGAACACGCCGGCAGCTCGCTCCGTCTCGATGAGCGACGCCACGACGGCCACGAAGCGCCGCTGCACGTCACTGTCGGTCGTCGTGAGCAGGCGCAGTGCCCGGGCCGGCTCACGGGTCAGGAACGCCCGGAAGTACGGCGCTCGGATCAGGTCCGCGGTGAACCGGTCGAGGACGTCGACGATGCGCTCCGCGCCCGAAGGGGCGGCGGCTCGTCCGGCGGCGTCGAGCGTCGGGACGGCGAGCGACCAGAGGATCTCGGAGAGCAGCTGGTCGCGGTTGCCGACCCAGCGGAACAGCGAGGTCCGGTCGACCCCGAGCGAGGACGCGAGCGCCCCCATGTCGATGCGGGCGCCGTCGATGAAGCTGTGCCGCGCAGCACGGAAGGCGCGCTGGGAGTCGGGATGGGCCTCCAGGCGGGTGGCGAGCGCGCTCGGGACGAGGGCCGAGCCGAGCGCGCCGAGTGCCTGCCTGCTCACGGTTCCCCCAGAGTCGTCGTGCCGGTCTTGCAACGTTTCAGAGAATGATGCATCGTTGGGTCCATGTCAATGACCGCCGCGCAGACACCCCTGCTGGAATCCGACTTCTACCGGTTCCAGGAGCAGCTGACCGACCAGGAACGCGACTCCCTGGGGAAGCTCCGCGAGTACCTCGAGCGCGACGTCGCGCCGATCGCTGACCAGTACTGGGCCCGCGCCGAGTTCCCGAAGCAGGTCATCGCACCGCTCGCCGAACTCGGCATGTACGGCCCGGGCATCCCGCTGGTCCGCCAGTTCGAGAACTCCGCCGTGTACCGCGGCTGGGCTGCGCTCGAGCTCGGCCGCATCGACGCCGGGGTCTCGACCTTCATCGGCGTGCAGTCCGGCCTCGCCATGAACTCCATCGCGGTCGCCGGCAGCGACGAGCAGCAGCGCGAGTGGCTGCCCCGGATGGCCTCCGGCGAGATCGTCGGAGCGTTCGGTCTGACCGAACCGCTGTCCGGCAGCGACTCAGCCCGCGGCCTCCGGACCACCGCCCGACGCGAGGGCGACACCTGGGTGCTCAACGGGTCGAAGCGGTGGATCGGCAACGCCACGTTCGCCGACGTGATCGTCATCTGGGCGAAGGACGAGGCGGACAACCAGGTGAAGGGCTTCCTCGTGACGTCGGACACCCCGGGGTTCACCGCGACGAAGATCGAGGACAAGATCGCCCTCCGGTCCGTGCAGAACGCCGACATCACGCTCGAGGACGTCCGCGTCCCGGAGGGCCGTCGGCTGCAGCACGCCGACTCGTTCCGCTCGACCGCGACCGTCCTGCGCCTGACCCGCACCGAGGTCGCCTGGCAGGCGGTCGGGATCTCGATCGGGGCCTACGAGGCAGCGCTCCGGTACGCGCAGGAGCGCGTGCAGTTCGGCAAGCCGATCGCCTCGCACCAGCTGATCCAGGACCTGCTCGTCAAGTCGCTCATGAACATCACCGCGTCGATCGCGCTCTGCACCCAGGCATCGGCGCTGCAGGACCAGGGAGTGGGTGGCGACGAGCACTCGGCGATGGCCAAGGCATTCGCCACGACGAAGATGCGCGAGACCGTCGGCTGGTGCCGCGAGGTGCAGGGCGGCAACGGCATCGTGCTCGACAAGGGTGTCGCGCGGTTCTTCGCCGACGCCGAGGCCATCTACTCGTACGAGGGGACGCGTGAGGTCAACACGCTCATCGTCGGTCGCGCGGTGACGGGCCAGGGCGCATTCGTCTGACCCGCTGAGGCAGCCGTCGCTCGGAAGCCCGGGCGACGGCTGCCTCCGCCTCAGCCGAGCAGCTCCGGCCGCTCCCAGTCCTGCCCGAGCACGTGCTGCCCGAGGAACGCGAACACCGTCTGGTACCAGAGCTTCGCGTGCTGGGGCTGCAGCACCCAGTGGTTCTCGTTCGGGAAGTACAGGAACCGGTGCGGCATCCGACCGTCGACGTCCGCATGGTGTTCAGCGAGCTCGGACCACAGTCGCAGTCCCTCGCCGATCGGCACGCGGTAGTCGTGGTCCCCGTGCACCACGAGCATCGGCGTCCGGATGTCCCCGACGAAGCGGTGCGGGTCGTTCGCCGCCAGACCGTCGGCGTCGAAGATCGACTGCCAGTAGTGCGCGGCGTCGGTCGTGCCGGCGAACTGGTCGAGTGCCCAGAGGCTGGCGTGGGTGACGATCGCGTCGAACCGGTCGGTGTGCCCGGCGACCCAGTTCGCCATGTAGCCGCCGAACGAGCCGCCCATCGCCGCCGTGCGGGTCTCGTCGATGTCGTCCCGCGCGACGACCGCGTCGGTGATCGCCATCAGGTCCGTGTACGGCGCCTGGCCCCAGGCGTTCCAGCCGCGGTTGACGAAGTCCAAGCCGTAGCCGGTCGACAGCGCCGGGTCGGGCAGCAGCACGGCGTACCCCTGCGCCGCCGCGACCATCGGCGTCCACCGCCACGACCACTGGTTGAAGGAGTTCAGCGGGCCACCGTGGATCCAGAGCAGCAGCGGGTGCGCGGGCCCCGTGGCCGCGGTGTCGTCGGGCAGGACCAGCCAGCCGCGGACACGCGTGCCGTCGGCCGCGGTGGTCTCGACCTCTTCCAGGCGTCCGGGGACCTCCGGCAGGGGAGCGGGCGTCGCCAGGACGTGCACCGTCCCGTCGGCGTCGATCCGGACCGGGTGCAGCGGTGCCGCCCAGGAGGCCCGCAGGGCCACCACGACGCCGCTCTCGGCCGCCACGCGCAGGCTCGAGTACGCCCAGTCGTCGTGCGTCAGCTGTTCGACGGGGGCACCGTCGAGCGGCAGGCGGAACACCGGCGCCCGGCCGTCCTGATCGGCCGTCGCCAGCAGTGCCCGGTCCCCGTGCTCGAAGACCAGCTGGCTCGGCCAGCGGTCCCAGTCTGTGGCGATCCGCCGGGCACCGGTGCCGTCGATGCTCGCCGTCCAGACCTCTTGCTGGTTCGCGCCGGCCGGGGTCGAGCGGACGGTCCGCATCCAGGCGATCGTCCGACCGTCCGAGCTGAGCGCGGGCATCTCGTGGTCGACGCCCGGGTCGTCGAAGAGCACGGTCCGCGTCCCCGTCTCGAGGTCGATCGTCACGAGGACGAACCGGTGCCCGCGCGCCTCGTGCACGCCCACCGAGGCGAGCAGGGTGCGTCCGTCGGGAGTCAGCGCGCCGTCGACGGCGTCGAGCGTGCGGCCCGGCTGTGGTGTGGCGTCGGTCGGCTTCGGCAGGTGTGCCGGGTAGCGGGGCTCCTGCGGCTCGCCGGCACCGGCACCGTCGTCGGCGTCCCCGTCGCTGCCCTGCGCTTCCCGCAGCGCGTCCAGGTCGACCCGCAGCACGTGCGGCTCGTCCGGCCCCAGGTCGTGGTCCCAGTACCGGATCGGGTACGACTCGTGCAGGATTGCCCGGACCTTCTGGTCGTCCCGCCGCTTCCGGAGGGCGGCATCGCGGTCGACATCCCCGTCGGCCGCGGGCAGCAGGGGCGCCGTGACCGCCAGCACGTCCGATGTCGACGCAGCACCGAGGACACTGCCGACACCGCCAGCCAGCCGGGTGACCGGGCGCGCGTCCCCACCGGCAGCCGGCAGGAGCCAGAGCTGCGCGGGGGTGCCGTCCTTCCCCGACTCGGTGTCCGGCCGGCCGGAGACGAACAGCAGGTCGCCGTGCCGGGTGAACGCGGCCGCGGACTCGCCCGTCGCCGAGCGGGTCAACCGTTTCGCGGCACCGTCGCCGGAGGTCGGGACCGCCCACACCGACTTCTTGTAGGTGGTGCCGTCCGCGTCGAGCGTGCTCACCGTCACGGCCGCACGTTCGCCGTCGGGGCTCAGCACGAGCCCGTCGACACGGGGCAGCGCGAGGAACTGGTCGAGGTCCGAGAACGGTGTCGTCATGCCGTCACGCTACCGACCACACAGCCCCCGGCACAGGGCTCAGACCGGCTCTGTGGAGAACCCGACAGAACCCACAGGCACTGTCCGTCACGCCCAGAACGCGGCGACCCGCTCTGCGACTTGCCCCGCCTGCGCCCGCCCGGCCTCAGCCGAGGGCCGCTGCGTCGACAGCGCCAGCGAGTTCGTCCCGAAGGCGCGGGTCGACGTCTCGTCCGCGACCACGACCTCCACCTGCGACCCGGCATCGCGGAGCGCGGCGACGGACCGGTCGAGCCACGGTCCGAGCGGCGACGGCCCCTCCGGGCTGCACGCGATCACGAGGACCCGCTCGTACCCGGCCGCGACGTCCGCGTTGGTCGCCGATCGCACCCCGCCGTCGACGTACGGGTGTCCGTCGATGCGCACCGGCGACCAGACGATCGGCACCGAGCAGCTCGCGGCGACGGCACGTTCCAGAGGCACGCCGTCCTCGGCGCGGAACACCCGGAAGGACCCGTCGACCGCGTCGACCGTGGTCACCGCGTAGTGCTTCGCCGGCCACTCGGCGCTCGGCAGCAACTGCCGGAAGGTCGCGACACGCTCGTCGTCGCTCTGGCCGGTGGTGACCTCCTGCGCCGCAGCACCGACCCGCGCGCGGGCGTCCTGCTCCGAGGTCGCGCCCTGCATCGCGGCGCCGAAGCGCTGCTCGACCTCGGAGACGTCCACGGCGGCGGGCTCCTCGTAGGTCGTCGGCAGAGGGGTCGTCTGCTGCGCGTAGGCGTCCTGCACCGCGCCGGCCCGCAGGAACGCGCCCACCACGCTGCCCGCACTCGTGCCGACCACCAGGTCAGCGGCGCCGAGGTCGACCCCGGCGTCCTCGAGCGCGGACAGGACACCGAGCTCCCAGGCGATGCCGGCGACCCCGCCGCCTCCGAGGACGATCGCGCGGGTTCCGGGCGTGGGAGTGGGCTCTGCAACATCGGTCATGTGTCCTGCATACCAAGTCCGGTGATGAACGCGCACCACGCCGGGCCGGCGGACCCCGCCACGAGCCGGTCGGGAGGCGCGGATCGCCCCCGCCCCGCGCCTCCCGTCCGTCGCTGGGTCGCGCACAACGGAAACCGGCTCGCGCCGCGGTTTCCCGTGGTTCGACCCGGTTCCTGTTGTGCTGCGCCGAAGCGCGCCGCGCCAGCGCGCCCGCGCCGCGCCAGCGCGCCGCGCCCCCGCTACTCGGCCGCGACGTCGATGAGCACCTTGCCGACCGCGTCGCCCTGCACGGCGTCGTGCGCGGCCGCGGTCTCCTCGAGCGGGAAGCGCAGCAGCGGCAGGCCCGCCTCCTCGCCGACCGGCAGGACACCGTCGCGCAGTGCTGCGGTGACGTCCTCGGCAGCGGCCGCCAGGGCAGCGTCGCCGATCGTGTAGAGCAGCAGGAACTGGTACCGGGCGTTGATGCTCATGTTCGGCCGGACCGGGATCGACGCCGCGTCGCCACCGTTGTCGGCGTACATCGAGACGACACCGTGGTTCGCCAGCACGGCCGCGTCCAGGGCGGCGTTCGCGGGGATCGACACCTCGACGACGATGTGCACGCCGTCCGGGGCGATCGCGCGGATCTGGTCGGCGGCGTCGTCCTCGCGGTAGTTGACGGTGTGGTGGGCGCCGGCCGCGGTGGCGAGGGCTGCCTTGTCGTCGGAGCTGATCGTCGCGATGACGGTCGCGCCGGCCCACCGTGCCAACTGGATGGCGGCGTGGCCGACGGCACCCGCGCCTCCCGCGACGAGCACGGTGCGACCGGTCAGCGCGCCGGGGGAGAGTCGGGCGGGACCGTCCTCGTGCACGGTCAGGGCGCGGTGGGCGGTCATCGCGGGGACGCCGAGCGAGGCGCCGACATCGAACGAGACGCCCTCGGGCAGCGGAGCGACGCGAGTGGCGGGGACGACGGTGTACTCCTGCGCGGTGCCGGTCGGGCGGGAGGCCGCGGCCATGAACAGCCAGACGTGGTCGCCGACCGACAGCCCCTCGACCCCGGGGCCGACCGCGTCGACGATGCCGGCGCCGTCCTGGTTCGGGGTGATCTCCGGGAACGGCAGGCCGTCGCCGTAGGTCCCGCCCTGCCGGGCCTTCCAGTCGGTGGGGTTGACGCCGGAGACGACCACGCGGACGCGGACCTCGCCGTCACCGGGCTCGGAGACCGGACGGTCGGCGAGGGAGAGGACGGCGGACGTTCCGGGCTGGGAGTAGACGATGGATCGCATGTCTCCACGCAACCACCGGCGGGCGGTCGCGATTCCAGGAGGGACGGGTTCAGCCGCGCGCGTCGTACCCCGAGCGGGCCTCGGTGACGCCGTCCATGTGGTCGATCGCCCACTGTTCGAGCGGCACGAGGACCGTGCGGAGGGACCGTCCGGTGTCGGTGAGTTCGTACTCCACGTGCGGCGGGATCTCGGGGAACACCGTCCGGGTGACCAGCCCGTCGCGTTCCAGGGCACGGAGGGTCTGCGTGAGCATCTTCTGCGACACGCCCTGTACCCGGGTGGCGATCGCCGAGTAGCGGCGGGGCCCGTCCGCCAGGGCGCCGATCGTCAGGACGCTCCAGCGGTCCCCGATCCGGTCGAGGAGCTGCCGGGAGGGGCAGTCCGCCGCGTAGGGGCTGTACTCGAGCGCGCTCATGGTGGCCTTCCGTCGGACACGACCCGCGACGCGCCCGGGCGGGGCACGCACCACGAGGTGCCTACTTACCGAAAGAGAGTAACACCCGTACAGTGAGTGACACGGCGCGTGACCGCGTCGGAACCGTCACACGAAGGAGCTCGCATGTCCACCATCGTCGTCTTCGGAGGCACCGGCTACGCCGGCTCCGCCATCGTCCGTGAAGCCCTCTCCCGCGGCCACGAGGTCGTCGCCGTCGCGCGCGACACCTCCAAGCTCGACGCCGCCGAGCACCTCACGCTCGCCCAGGGCGACGCGTTCGACGCCGGTTTCGTGTCCGACGTGACCAAGGGCGCCGATGTCGTCATCGTGTCCCTGCACGCGGTCCAGTCCGACGGCAGCGAGCTGAAGGACAAGTTCCAGCACTTCGTCGACGCCGCCGAGGCTGCGGGTGCGCGTCTCGGCATCGTCGGTGGCGCCGGCTCGATGCTCGTCGCCGAGGGCGGCCCGGCCCTGTACGACACCCCCGACTTCCCGGACGCCTTCAAGGGCGAGGCGAAGAGCCACGGCCAGATCCTCGAGGCCCTGCGCGCCGGCGACACCTCGGTCGACTGGTTCTACGTCAGCCCCGCCGCGGCCTTCGGCGGCTACAACCCGGGCGAGCGTCGCGGCACCTACCGCTCCTCGGACGACGTCCTGCTCGCCGATGCCGAGGGCAACTCCGACATCTCGGGCGCCGACTACGCGATCGCCGTCGTCGACGAGATCGAGCAGCCGAAGCACCACCAGGCGCGTTTCGGCGTGGCCTACTGAGCCGACCGGCTCACGTCACCGCATGACGGACGGGGGGGGGGCGGGGCGCGGGGGGGCGGGGGCGCCCCCGCGCGGGGGGATGTTTGGGGGGGGGGGGGGGCTTTTTTTTCTATCGTCCCACCGCGGGCCCCGCCGGGGCCGCGCGCCTCCCGTCGGTCATGTCTTTGGTTGCCGACGATGGCCGGCAGGGGCAGGTGGTGGCGCATGCGCACCTCGAGGTGCAGGCCACCCCGCCGCGCCAGGACGAGCGCGGTGACCGCCGCGGCCGCGGCCGGGACGCCGCCGGCGACCATCATCCCGACGTGCGCCCCGAAGTGGTCGACGACCTGGCCCATCAGCGGGCCGCCGATCGCCTGTCCGCCCAGGAGCACGAGGACGTAGAGCGACATCACCCGGCCGCGGATGGCGACGTTCGAGGACAGCTGCACCAGTGAGTTCGACGCCGTCTGGAAGAGCAGCTGGGACAACCCGACCACGACCAGCAGGACCGTGAACGGCGCGATCGTCGGGGTCGTCCCGGCGACCACGAGCAGGACCCCGGTCCAGAACACCCCGCCGACGATCGTGCGCAGCCGCACCACCGCGCGCCGGGTGGAGAGGACCGCGCCGGTCAATGCGCCGACGGCGACCGCGGAGTTGAACAGGCCGTACCCGCCCGCGCCGACGTCGTAGACCTTCGACGCGAAGGCGGAGAGCAGCACCGGCATCGTCAACGCGAACACCGAGAAGAACGCCACCAGGATCACCGGCACGATGATCGTCGGCTTCGCGGCGGCGTAGCGGAGGCCCTCCATGAGCTGCCCCTTCGACCGCGGGGCCGGCGGCGTGCGGTGCAGTTCGGAGACGCGGAGGAACCCGAGCGTCACGACCACGGCGACACAGGCGATCGCGTTGATGCCGAACGACCACCCGGCGCCGACGGCGACGAGCAGGATGCCGGACAGTGCGGGGCCGATCATGCCGCCGAGCTGGAACACCGACGAGTTGACGCTGATCGCGTTCCGCAGGTGCTGGTGTCCGACGATCTCGGTGACGAACACCTGCCGCGCCGGGTTGTCGATGACGGTGACCATGCCGACCAGGAACGCGATCACCCAGATGTGCCACGCCTGCACCACCCCGGCCAGGGTCAGCACCGCGAGCAGCAGCGAGAGCACCGCGAAGGCACCCTGCGTGATCATCATCAGCGCCCGCTTCGAGTAGCGGTCGACGAACACCCCGCCGAGCAGCCCGAACAGCAGCATCGGTGCGAACTGGCACGCGACCGTGATGCCGACCTGTGCGACCGACCCGGTGAGCTGCAGCACGAGCCAGTCCTGGGCGATGCGCTGCATCCACCCGGCGGTCATCGCGACGAGGTTGGTGGCGGTGAACAGCCGGAAGTTCGGCACGGACAGGGCGATGAAGGACCGGCGCCACGGCGGGCGGACGGTGCTGATCGGGAGCGGCTCGGTGGGCGGGTGGATGGTCGTCGGTGACGATCGCACGGTGCGGGGGACTCCGGCTGTCGAGGATGGGAACGGTACCCAACCGAAACTAACCCCTCGGTGGCCATTCGATCCTCCTATGATCGGCATCACTCCATTGCGATGTCGAATGAGGTGGCCGTCGTGCTCGATCCCGTCCTGCTCCAGACCTTCCTGGCCGTCGCCGAGACCGGGAGCTTCACGCAGGCCGGTGTGCAGCTCGGCATCAGCCAGCCGACGGTGTCCCAGCACGTCCGCCGGCTCGAGTCGACGGTCTCGCGGACCCTCGTCGCCCGGGACACCCGCGGGGTCCGCCTGACCGACAACGGCGACGCGATGGCCGGGTTCGCGCGGACGATCCTCGCCGCCCACGCCACGGCCGACGCGTACTTCTCCGGCGTTGCTGCTCGAGGGCGCCTCCGGTTCGGCGCGGCCGACGACCTGGCGATCACGCAGTTGCCGCGCATCCTCCGTGACTTCCGGAAGCTGCACCCGCAGGTCGACCTCGAGCTGACGGTGAACCAGTCCGCACCGCTGCTCCGCCGAGTGCACGCCGGGCAGCTCGACCTCGTGTTCATCAAGCGCACCGCGGGGGAGTCCGCCGAAGGGACCCGGGTCGCCTCGGACCAGATGGTCTGGATGGCGCAGGACGGCATCGCGCTGGAAGTCGACGACCCGGTGCCGCTGATCGCCTACCAGGCACCGAGCATCAGTCGGCAGATGGCGATCGACGCGCTGGAAGCCGCCGGCCGCACCTGGCGGATCACCTGCAACACCCGCGACGTCAACGGAGTCCTCGCAGCCGTCCGTGCCGGCATCGGGGTCGCGGTGTTCCCGCACTCGCTGATCCCGGCGGACCTGGTGAAGGTGTCGCAGCGGCTGTCGTTGCCGGACCTGCCGGCGGTCGACTACGTCCTGATCGCCAACCCGACCGTGCAGCGCGAGCCGATCGAGGCCCTGACGAACGCGATCCTGTCGCGCGGGGTCGTCCGCGCCGTCTGACTGTCGGCCTTCCCCGTCGGACGCCCGGTATGCCAGCATGTCGGTCTCGACGATGCAGGAGGGACCCCAGATGTACGCAGACGCCGCCACGTCCGCCTGGCCACCGGAGATGCTCATCACCGAGGAACGACGCGAGCACTCGCTGTGCATGCTGCTCTTCCTCGAGTCGACATCGGCGAGTGCGGCCGGGTGGTCCGGAGCAGATCGGAGCAGTTGGCTCGCGGCGTGGTCGGCGTCGATCGCGGCGCTCGTCACGCGGCCGGACGGCTGGGAAGAGGACTTCGAGTTCCTCCGGCAGGCGAGCGCGTGGGCTGAGCACCTCGCGGAGCACCTGGAGGACGCCGTCCTCGATGACGCCCTCGCGGACGCCTACGGCACCTGGCTCGAGGCTGCGGCTCCGAGCGATGCTGAGGTCACCTACGACGACCGGGTGCTCGATGACCTGGTCGCCGCATGGCGCGTCGGGCTGCGGACCCTGGTGGTCCTCCCGACCTCGGGCACGATGGCCGTGCGGCTCTCGGCGTCGACGCTCCTGCTGTCGATGCCGGTGCGCAGTGACGTCGAGCACTTCCGCTCGGCGCTCCGGATGTTCGCGACGGACCGGTCGGGCTGACCAGCCGAGCGGCGTTCGGTGGTCAGGGCGCGATCGTCGGGACGGTCCCGGTGCCGGTGATGTCCGGCAGCGGTGCGCCGAGCGCCGAGGCGACCGCCCACAGCAGCACGAGGGTGCCGACCGTGCCGAGCACCGCACTGAGCAGGGCGACGGGCCGCTGCCACGTGGTCAGCGGGTTCCGCATGGTCACGACGGACACCAGGACCGCGAGCAGTCCGAGGACCACGCCGACCGCGTGCACGGTCGCGGGAGCGGTGAACCACCAGGCGGCCAGTCCGATCATCCCGAGGCCGGCGATCGCACCCAGGACAGCGCCCTGCGTCGGCCCGAGCGACCGGGCGGGTCGTGCGGTCCGGCCCGGGGTGGGCTGCGCACCGGCCGGGAGGCGCGCCTCACCCTCCGTCACGGCCGTCGCGACGGTCGGGACCTCCGCTGGTGCCGGGAGCGGGACGGCGGTCGAGCGGCGCTTCGGCGGCTCCTCGACGGTGCGGCGGGACCCGAACAGCCGGCGGCCGGTCGTGCCGCGTCCGCGAGCGTTCCGGTGCTCTCGGGCCGGTGTGGGTCCGGCGACCGCAGCGGGGTCGACGGCCGTGGTGTCGGCGCTGCCGGAGACGGCCGGGATGACCGGCGGCAGGACCGGAGCGAGGGGCGGGACAGAGGGGGTGCTGACGGCCGGGTCCAGGCGGGCGGACTGCGCGACACCGGTGGGTGCCGACGCGCCGATGATCGCGTCGAACGTCGGGGCAGCCGTGGCGGCCGTGGCGGCCGGCGGGACGACCCGGGCCTGCTGTCGGGCGAAGCGTGCGGGCGTGCGGTAGCCGATCGGGCCGACCGGCTCGGGCTCACCACCCTCGACGACGACGTGCTCGAGCCCCGGCACCGAGAACCGCGGCTGACCGGCCGCCGGTACGACGGGGACGGCCGGCGTGGGCGGCAGAGCGGGGCCGGACGCGGACCAAGCGGTGTCACTCCCACCGAGGGCGGGCGCGCCGACGGTCGGCAGCCAGGACCCGGACGGCACCGGAGTCTCCGGGTGGGCCGGGGGCGCTGCTTCCGCAGCCGCCGGAACCCCGGACTGCGGTGTGTACCAGTTGGCGGGTGCACCGGGTGTGGCGGAGTCGACGGGGCTGAGCGGTGGGCGCTGGACTTCCGCGGCGGGCACATCGGTCCCGGGCGCGACGGGCATCGCCATGCCGGCTGCACCGGCGCCACGACGTCCGGTCGGCGCTTGCTGCCCGGCACCGTGCTGCCCGGCACCGTGTCGGCCGACCGCGGAGCTGCCCGCCGGGACCGTGGTGACGGTCACGCCGCTGCCGGGTGCGTTGACGGTGGGCGCACTGACGACGGGAGCGCTGACGACGGGAGGGCTGGAGACCGGGGCGAAGGGGATCGTGTCGACGTTCGGGGACGTCGGGGCCGGCGGCAGCAGCTCCTGCGCCGGCGGGTAGTCGGGGGCGACCGCGTTCGGGTCTAGGGCCGGCGTGGCGGAGGTGCGGAGCGCCTCCAGACCGACTGCGTCGACCGCGAGGGCCGCGCCGACCGCCGGCGCTGAGCCGACCGAGGGGACTGCGCCGATCGCGGGGACTGCGCCGGCGGAGGGAACCGCCCCGGCGGAGGGAACTGCCCCGACCGCGGGGAGCGCACGGGCGACGGGGCGGCCGCTGACCTCCACGCTGCCGACGGTGGGGGCGACCCCGGCGCTCGCCGCAGTCGGTGCCGCCACCACGGGGCGGGCGTCCTCCGGCGGAGCGGTGACCCATGCGGGTACCGCCCGGCGGGGTCGCTCGGACTCGGGCATGCGATGAGACGCCACGGCCGCTGTTCCTCTCCCTGGATTGATCCATCGTCAGTTCTACCGGGGAGGAACAGCGGCCGAGAGCCCCAGTCAGAGGGGGTCGAGCGCGGGGTGCGTCGACGTCACATGTCGCGGTAGCGCTTCGCGGCGGCGAGGGCCTCGCGGAGCTCATCGACGGTCAGGCGCGGGCCGTAGCCGGGGGTGTCGCGCTGGATGCGCCATCCCTCGGCGAGGGCGCCGGCGTCGACGGTGTCGAAGCCGAACTCGTCGATCAGGTCGGCGACGGTCGTCTTGGCGGTGGCGTCGTCACCGGCGATCACGAGGGCGCGGCGGTCCGGGGTGCCGGCGGGGGTGGCGTGCTCGGTGAGGTGGTCCGCGCCGATGTGGTTGAAGGCCTTGACGACGTGGGCGCCGACCAGGTGGTCCTGCAGCATCTCGGCCGTGGTGGTGGTCTCCTCGTCGAGGGCAGCGATCTGGCCGTCGCGCTGGGGGTAGTAGTTGTTCGTGTCGATGACGACCTTGCCGACGAGCGGCTCGACGGGGATCGTGTCGATGGCGCCGAGCGGCACGGTGACGACGACGATCTCGCCCTGGGTGGCGGCGTCCTCGCGGGTGCCGGCGGTGGCGTGCTCACCGAGCTCGGTGACGAGGTCGGTGAGGGTCTCCGGTCCGCGTGAGTTCGCGATCACGACCTGGTGGCCGTGCTGCACCGCGAGACGTGCGAGCTGGGATCCGATGTTGCCTGCTCCGATGATTCCGATGGTTGTCATGCACGGTGCAACACGAGCGCCGCCGGGGCATTCCGTCTGGCGTTCCCCGGAGTGCGGTGGCACCGGACCCTGAACGGCGGTGCAGGATGGCGGCATGACACACGAGTTCCGGAACGAGGCCGACCGAGACCGGTATGCCATGTACGTCGACGGGGCCCTCGTGAGCGTGCTCGACTACCGCGTCAACGGTGACGCGATCGCCTTCCCGCACACGTACACGGTGCCGGCACACCGCGGCCACGGGTACGCGGGCGAACTCGTGGAACACGCCGTGTCCGACGTCGAGACGGCGTCGTCGAAGCGCATCGTCCCGATGTGCTGGTTCGTCAGCCAGTGGTTCGACGAGCACCCCGAGAAGAACGACCTCCTCAGCCGCGGCGTCGCGGACTGACCCACCGAGAGACCGCCATGCCCCGCATCGTCCCCTTCCTCTGGTTCGACGACCAGGCCCAGCACGCCACCGAGTACTACACGGAGCTGTTCCCCGACTCACGGATCGACGGCGTCGGCCGCGGTCCGGACGGCTCGGTGCTCGTGGTCGAGTTCACCCTGATGGGCCAGCCGTACCGGGCGATGAACGGCGGCCCCGGGCACCCGTTCACCGACGCGCTCTCGCTGCAGGTCGACGTCGACACGCAGGAGGAACTGGACCGGATCTGGGACGCCCTGATCGCCGAGGGCGGGCACCCGGTGGCCTGCGGCTGGCTGGTCGACCGCTGGGGCCTGTCGTGGCAGGTCACCCCGTCGATGATGGGGGAGCTGATGGCAGCCGGCGGCGACCACGCGGCGGCCACCCGGGTCTACGAGGCGATGCGGGACATGGTCAAGCTCGACATCGCCGCGCTCCGGGCGGCGGGCGCTCCGGCCTGAGCCCGCCCGCGGGTCACATGTCCCCTCTTCGGCGGACCCCCGGTTATCGTGGGGCGACACCGTCGGCGGAGGGGCCCGTGTCAGCGATGCGGGGACCGCCACGCATCACCGCGCCCTGACCAGGGGCGACCGACCTCCGGCCGACGCCGGACGACAGACTGGAACACCATGGCCGACCCGAGGGGCCCCGGGATCCGCGAAGCGGACATCGGACGGGCGTACACCGAGCTCTCCCGCATCACCCGCCGTGCGAGCGTCCGCGCCCGCGGCACCGACGACGTGCTGAGCATCGTGGACCAGTCGCTGGTCGACTTCGTCGTCCAGCACCCCGGGTGCATGGCGATCGACATCGCCCGCTACCTGCGCCTGAACCGGTCGACGATCTCGCGGCAGCTGTCCGGGCTGCTGGTCGCGGGACTGGTCCGCACGGTCGACGGCGGTTCCGGCAACGCGAAGCCGCTCGAGGCGACCGACGCCGGCCGTGCGGCGCTGGCCCGGTCCGTGCAGCTGCACCGGGACGCCCTGGTCGAACGGTTGGCGGAGTGGTCCGACGACGACGTGGCACTGCTCGCCGGCATGCTCGAACGGCTCGGCGCCGCCGACGAGGTCGACCTGCCGATGCCGAGCCGCGACCCCGGCGAGTGACGGCGACCCCGTGAGCACCACGCTCGTCCTGTTGTCGGACACGCACCTGCCGAAGCGGGCGAAGGACCTGCCGGCCGAGCTGTGGGCCGACATCGACGCCGCCGACCTGGTCGTGCACGCCGGCGACTGGGTGGACCTGGCGACGGTCGACCTGCTCCGGGCCCGCTCCCGCGACCTGCTCGCCGTCCGCGGCAACAACGACCTGGGCTTCGAGGACCACCTGCCCCTGGTCGCCACCCGCCGTATCGGGTCGCTGCGCTTCGCCGTCGTGCACGAGACCGGACCGGCGACCGGGCGCGAACGTCGGGCCGAGGCGGACCACCCAGACGTCGACGTCCTGGTCTTCGGCCACTCGCACATCCCCTGGGACTCCACGGCGCCGAACGGCTTGCGTCTGCTCAACCCCGGCTCGCCGACGGACCGCCGACGACAGCCCGACCACACGTGGATGCGCTGCGAGGTCGACGGGTCGGACCTGACGGTCACGCTGGTCCGGCGGGCCCCCGGCGCGGACGGCATCCGCCTGGTCGCGTCCCCGGAAGCGTCCTGACTCCCGTCGGTTCGACCGGGAGGCCCGTCCCGCCGCCGTCAGACCGGCTCGCCCAACTGCTCCGGCATCCGGAAGAACGCGAGCTCCTGCGCCACCGACTGCCGGAACGCGCGCGCCATCCGCCCCCGCAGCTCGGGGTCGGCCCGCCGCGCGAGCTCCTCGACGAGCTCCGTGGCCCGCGCGCTCGAGGCCGCGAACCCCGGGTCCCCGTACGCCGTGATCCAGTCGGCGAACGGGTGCCCGACCGGTGCTGTCCCGAGCCGCTCCCCGACCCAGGCGTAGACCCGGAAGCAGGGCAGCACCGCGGCCGCGAGCACGCTGACGTCCCCGGTGCCGGTGCCGGCACCCTGCCGTGCCGCGTCGGCCAGGTGTGCCAGGTACCCGGCGCACACCGGGTGCACCGGGTCGTCGGCGTGCGATCCGGCGAGCCGACGGTGGTGCAGGTCGCGGGCCTCGGCGGCGCAGCCCTCGCTGGCGGTCCTCCAGAACGCGGCGGCCTCCCCGGTGGACCCGGCAGCGATCGTGGCGAGGTGCTGTTCGTACGCCCGCAGGTAGTGGACGTCCTGCGCCAGGTAGCCCGCGAACACCTCGGGGTCGAGCGTGCCGTCGGCCAGGCCCCGGAGGAACCGGCAGTCCAGCGTCTCGTCAAGCACCTCTGCTGCTTCGATCCACCAGGCGTCCGTCCAGCGTGGTGTCGGCAGGGCCGCCCGGACGAGGGCGTTGTGGTCGATCGGCCCGTGACCGCGGCCGACCTGCAGCGCGTCGGCACCGCGGAGGGCGGCCGTCAGCCAGGTCTTCGCCGACCCGACCGCCAGCTCCCAGTCGCCGTGCCGGGCGACGAGGGTGGCGATCGCACTCGACAGGGAGCACCCGGTGCCGTGCGTGTTCGTCGTCGCGACCCGGGGGCCGGTGAACACCCGGACGGTGCCGTCCGGGGAGACCAGGGCGTCGTCCGAGCTCGGCCCGTCGTCGTGGCCGCCCTTCGCGAGCACTCGGACGTCCCACCGGCGGGCGACGGCACGAGCAGCGTCGATGCCGTCGGTCGTGGTGCCGTCGGTCGGCGCCGCGCCCGCCAGCTGGGCGAGGACCCGCAGTTCGTCGCGGTTCGGCGTGACCAGGTCGGCGAGGGCGAACAACTCCGTCATCGCGGACTCGGCATCCGCGTCGAGCAGCCGGTCGCCGCTCGTCGCCACCATCACCGGGTCGACCACCACCCACGCCGGCCGGTGTGCCCGGAGCCAGTCGACGACGACCCGCACCACCTCGGCCGTCCCGAGCATCCCGGTCTTCACCGCGTCGATCATCACGTCGTCCGACACCGCGTCGAGCTGCTGCCGGAGGAACACCGCGTCGGGGACGTGCACCGACCGGACCCCGACGGTGTCCTGCGCGACCAGGGCCGTGACGACCGCCATGCCGTACCCGTCGTGCGCCGCGATCGACTTGAGGTCCGCCTGCACCCCGGCACCACCCGTCGGGTCCGTGCCGGCGATGCTGAGCACCCGCGGCAGCGGCGCAACCGGAACACTTGCGCTCCCGCTCACCGTCCCGCTCCGTCCCACGCCGCCACGAACGCCCGAGCGGCAGCGCCCGGGTCCGGCGCCGCACAGATCCCCGACACGACGGCGACCCCCGCGGCGCCCGCCTGCCGCAGTGGTCCGACGTCGTCGAGCGTCACTCCACCGATGCCGACGCACGGCACGGTCGTCGTCGCCGCGAGCCGTCCGAACCCGGCGACGCCGAGCGCCGGCGGGTGGTCCGGCTTCGTGCTCGTCGGGTGCACCACCCCGACCCCGAGCAGGTCGACCGACCCGGCGGGCATCGTCGCGACCTCCACCAGGTGCCGCGTCGTGTTCGCCGTCAGCCCGACGTGGGCGTCCGGGCCGAGCAGCGCACGGGCGGCGCTCGCCGGGACGTCCGACTGGCCGAGGTGCACACCGGCCACCCGGTGTCCCGCATGCCATGCCGCCAGGGCGACGTCGAGCCGGTCGTCCACGACCACCAGCGCCCGGTCGCCCACCGCATCGGCCACGGCGGCGGTCAGCGCCAGCAGGTCACGAGCCGACGCGGTCTTGTCACGCACCTGCACGATCCGCACCCCGGCACCGACCGCGGCCCGGACCACGCCGAGCACCCCGTGCCCGTGCCGGTCCGCCAGCGCGGAGTCGGTCACCAGGTAGACGCCGAAGTCGTCCGTACCGGGCATCAGGCGGCCCCGCCGACGCTGACCGCCGCAGCCGACGTGTCGGCGGTGATCCGGGCCTCCCGGACGACGTCCTCCGGCGTCAGCGATGCGAGCCGGTCGAGGAACAGCGGCTGGAAGGTACCGGGACCTCCGGCGTCCCGCGCGGCCAGCTCGGCGGCGATCGTGTGCACCGCCGTCGCGGCGACGGACGCGTCCAACGGACTGCCGGGGGAGACCGCCGCGAAGGCCGCCACGACCGCGCCGAGCGCGCACCCGCCGCCTGTGATCCGGGTGAGCAGCTCCGTACCGTTCGCGACCCGCACCAGCCCGCTCGGCGCCACCAGCAGGTCGACCGGACCCGAGACGGCGACGGCCCCGACCGTGTCGGCCCGGACGGCCGCGACCGCGGCGTCGTGCGCGTCCTCCGTCCCGACGGTGCTGTCGACACCACGACCGCCCGCCGAGGCACCGAGGACCGCGAGCACCTCCGACGCGTTCCCGCGGAGGACCGTGGGCCGGAGCGCGAGCAGGTCACGCGCCAACGCGGTCCGGACCGGCAACGACCCCACCGCCACCGGGTCGAGGACCCACGGCGTCCCCGCGACCACGGCGGCGGCCGCGGCTTCGAGCGAGGCGACGCGCGGCTCGGCGTGCGGGGTGCCGGTGTTGACGAGCAGTCCGTCCGCGACGCCGGCGAACGGCCCCGCCTCGGTCGGCACGTCGACCATCGCGGCCGACGCCCCCAGCGCGAGCAGCACGTTCGCGGTGACGTTCTGCACCACCGTGTTCGTGATGCACTGCACCAGCGGCGCCCGGGTGCGGACGGCCTCCAGCAGGTCGGCGGTTCGGTGGGCCCAGTCGATCGTGGGCGCAGCGTTCTCCATGGACGATCCCTTCGCGAGTACGAGCTCGAGCAGGTTCGACGGGTGTGATCTCAGCCGCTCGGATGCGGCACCCCGTGTCTCGGACGACACCGTACACGCATCGGCACCGACGTCCAGGGGCTCCTGACGGACGTTTGTGGAAGGGTGGACACGTGGACGACGAACGACGGACCGCGACCCCTGCCGGACCGCCGCCCGGACCCCCCTCCGGCCCCCGCGACCCGGGCGATGCCTGGGCGTACGGCGAGGACGGTACCAAGGCCTGGGGCCGCTTCGGCGCCGCCGGCCTGCTCGTCGACGACGGACACGGCCGCGTCCTGCTGCAGCACCGCGTCGAGTGGAGCCACCACGGCGACACCTGGGGCATCCCCGGCGGTGCCCGCCACCAGCACGAGGACCCCGTCACCGCCGCCCTCCGCGAGTCCGCCGAGGAAGCCGGCGTCCCCGACGACGCCGTCGACCTCCGCCACACCGCCGTCCTCGACCTCGGGTTCTGGACGTACACGACCGTCGTGGGGCGCGCCTCCCGGCCCTTCGAACCCGTGATGGCCGACCGCGAGAGCCTCGCCCTGGCCTGGGTCCCCGTCCCCGACGTCGACACGCTCGACCTGCACCCCGGCTTCGGCCGCTCCTGGGCAGCCCTGAGCGCCACCCTCGACCGCACCCCGCACGTCGTCGTCGACGCCGCCAACGTCGTCGGCAGCGTCCCCGACGGCTGGTGGAAGGACCGCGCCGGCGCCGCCACCCGACTCGTGGAGCAGGTCCGCGCGCTCGCCGCGGCCGGCGTCCCCGCGACCGCGCTCGACCTGCCGTCGACCGCCTGGTGGCCGCGCTGGACCGTCGTGCTCGAGGGGGAGGCCCGCAGCGCCACCACGGAGCCGGTACCGTCCGCCCCGCGGCCGGGTCTGCCGCCGGTGACGATCGACCGGGCAGCGGCCTCCGGTGACGACGCCGTCGTCGCCGCGGTCGAGGCAGCCGTCGCCGCGGGGGACGCACCGGTCGTCGTGGTGACCGCCGACCGTGGCCTGCGGGACCGGGTGCAGGTGCTCGGTGCCGACGTCCGCGGCCCGGGCTGGTTGCGGGAGCTGCTGCCGGACTGACGTCGACCGGTCAGACTCCGATCCGTCCCTGGCCGGCCCGCTCCTGGCCGGCCTGCTCCTGTCCGGACTGCGCCTTCCGTCTCGCCGACGGCGCGCCGATCGGATGGTCGCCGGTCGGCCGACCCGAGCGTCCGCTCCTGCCACTACAGTGGCGAGCACGTCGACGACGACGCTCAGGAGGTTCCCCCATGGAACGGATCACCAAGGCCGACGACCGGGTGCACCGGCCTGCCGGGCCGTGGACCCCCACCGTGCACCGCTTGCTGACGCACCTGCACGAGCAGGGCTTCGTCGCGGCCCCCGCCCCGATCGCCCTCGGCGCACAGCTCGAGACCGTGACGTTCGTCCCCGGTGAGGCGGGCGAGTACCCCTGGACCGCGGACGTCGCGAGCGAAGCCGCCCTCGTCACGACCGCACGCCTGCTGCGGCAGTTCCACGACGCTGCCGCCTCGTTCCCGCGTGACGACACGACCGACGTCTGGTCGCAGGCCGAGCGGCTGCCGGTCGAGACCATCGTGCACGGCGACTTCGCCCCGTACAACGTCGTCTACGACGGCATCGCGGCGGTCGGCGTGATCGACTTCGACACGGCGCACCCCGGCCCGCGGGTCTGGGACGTCGCCAGTGCCGTGTACCGCTTCGCCCCCTTCACCAGCAGTGCCGACGAGGGCGGGCCCGTGCCCGAGTTCGCCGACCGGGTGACCCGTGCCGCCGAGTTCTGCCGCGCCTACGGCCTGGACGCCCGCTCCCGCAGCGTGCTCGTCGAGACGATGACGTCGAGCCTGGTGGCCCTCGTCACGACGATCGACACCGAGGCGGCGGCGGGCAACCCGAAGTTCGTCAGCGACCTGGCCCACGGGCACGCGGAGCTCTACCGCGCCGACGTCGCCTGGCTCGAGGAGCACGGGGACGCGATCACGGCAGCGCTGGTCTGACCACTCCGGGGTGGTCAGGCCGCACCGGCGTCGTCGGTCGGCTCTGCTCAGCAGCCGCCCAGCCCGCTCGCGGCGGACACCGACCCCGTGTCGGGTAGCGTTCCAGGGCCATGACCGACAGCCCGGCCGACGCCACCCCGTACGAAGTCCTCGGCGTCCCCGCGAGCGCCGACGACGAGACCCTCCGCCGTGCCTACCGTCGAGCCGCGCGCGAGAGCCACCCCGACCTCGGCGGCGACGCGCAGCACTTCCGCCGGGTACAGGTCGCGTGGGAGCTGATCGGCACCCCGGCCGCCCGCCGCGCCTACGACACCGGCGCGGTCCGTCCCGGCTCGTCGTCCGCGCCGTCCGGGTCGGCGGCCTGGAGGAGCGGTGCCGGTCGCGACGACTACGCACCGCCCACAGCGCGTCGCGACTCCCGCCCGCGAGCCCGGTCGCACGGCCACCCCGGCGGTCGGTCGCGCGAGGTCTTCCTGGCAGCCGAGCGCGAGTGGGTCGGACTCGGCGACCCGATCGAGGACCCCTACGACCCCGCCCTGGTCCGCTCCGCACCGCGGTCCGTCCGCCGGCTGCTCGGCGAGGCACTGGCCGAGGAAGCGACCGCTGCGATCATCGCCGACATGGGCATCGGCGTGACGGTGTGGCACGACCTGGACGCCGGCGCCGAGGGCAAGCTCGACCACGCCGTCCTCACCCCGACCGGGCTCTGGGCCGTCGAGTCCATCGACTGGGGCGGTCCGGTGCTGATCGAACACGGCGAGGTCGTCGGCGAGACGCTCGAGCCGGGGGAGCGCCCGGTCAAGGAACTCGTCCGCGCCGCCCGTGCCGTGCAGAAGCAGACCCGGGTGCGCTTCACCGGGCGGCTGCTCGTCGTGCCGGACTCCGCGGTGGACGAGGACGTCGAACTCATCGGCACGCCCCGGAAGCCCACGGCGCTGATCGTCCGACGGAGTGCGCTCGTGCAGGTGCTCGCCGGCAACTGGTCGCCCGAGGGCTCGGTCGACGTCTTCGCGATCCGCGACCGCCTGCAGCAGACCGTCCGCTTCGTCTGAGCCGTGTGGTCGGCGGGACGCCGGTCAGTACCCGCGGAGCTTCTCGAGGTCGCGGCGCTCCCGCTTGCTCGGACGCCCGGCGCCGCGCTCGCGGATCGGGACGAAGCCGGCCTCCTCGGGAGGGAGCCGGGGTGGGGTGTTGTCCTCGAGGTGCTTCGCCGCCTCGGTCGCACCGACGCGCTTGAGGATGATGCTCTTCACGACGACGATCCGGTCGAACCCGGCCTGGCGCACCCGGACCTCGTCCCCGGGGCCGACCGGCTGCGACGGCTTCGCCCGCTCGCCGTTGACCTTGACGTGCCCGGCCTTGCACGCCGTCGTCGCGGCGGACCGGGTCTTGGTGATCCGGACCGCCCAGATCCAGCTGTCCACCCGGGCCTTGTCCATCCGGCCACCCTAGCCGCGGCGGTCGGACGGACCCCGGGCCGTCGCCAGCAGGCATCCCCGCCGCCGACCGGCCGCCGTACCCTCGAGGCATGTCCGCCGCCGAACGCGATCCCGCCGCCGCTCCCTCGCAGGCCGAGATCGCCCGCGCGCAGGCCCTCGCCGTGCTCGACGCGGCGACGCTCGGCGACCGGCTGGTCGTCCGGGCGCACGACAGCGACGGTGACGGCGCACGCGACGCCCTCGGCGACCTCACCGACCGCACCCCGGAGACGGTGACCGTCGCCACCCGCCGCGGACCCGTCACCGTCCGTCGCGCCGACGTCGTCGCCGCGAAGCCGGTCCCGCCGCCCCCGCCACCCCGACCGCGCCGGACGGCCGGCTGATCCCGCCGGCCCGGTGATCCGCCCCGTCCCGGCGAGCCGCTGACCCGAGGCCGCGGGCCCGCACGTAGCCTCGCAGCATGCTCGTCCCCGACCCACCCGCCGCCGCTGCCGGGCAGACCGAGGACAGCACCGCCCGCGTCCGCTTCGTCCGCCCGTCCGGTTGGCGCACCGAGGAGGCCGCCGGCGCCGACCTCCGGGTCCGCGGCGACGACGTCGTCCTCACCGTCCGTTCCCGTCCGAGCGACCGCGCGATCGGCGACGAGAACGCCTCGCTGCTCGAGCGGCTGCCGGGCTCGGTCGACGGGCTGCTCCTGGTGGGCTGTGACGTCTGGACCACGGCCGGCGCCCCCGCACGTCTGGTGGAGTACGTCCGTCCCGACGAGGAGGGCGACGTCGCCGGCGCGCACCTGCTGCTCGTCACGGGGCGGCACCGCGTGGACCTGACGATCGAACGGCCCCTCGCCCGGATGACCGCCACGGACGACGTCGTCTTCGCCGTCCTCGACTCGGTCCGGGTCCTCGACCGGGTCACCGCGAGCGGGTCGCGCAGCCTCGAACCGCTGCCGGTGCTGCTCAGCGGATCGACCCTGACCGGGCCGTCGCTCGGTGCCGAGGCCGTCTCGACCCTGCAGAACCTCGCCGGCCGCCGCTGGAACCCCGCGCTCCTCCGCACCGACGGTGGGCGGGAACTCGTCGCCGCCGACCTGGTCGGCCGCTTCGGGACGGTCCCGCCGGACACCGCGGCCGTCCTCGCCCCCTGGGCCGCGGGGGTGCAGCCGACCACGCTCGACCAGCACGACGACGACGGGCGGGTGACGCGCCTCCAGGCCTGGTCCGGCACCGTCGTCGACACCGGTGCCGACGGCCGGTCCGTGGTCGCGTCCGTCCCGCCGGAACGGGTTGTCGGACTGCTGGCCGGGAGGCTCGGCATCCGCCCGACGTGGACCTGGCCGTTCCGCACGGCGGTCCTGCCCGGCGACCTGCTCGACCGACGCCTGGCTGGCGGCGAGTCGACGCCCGACCTGCCCGCTGCCGTGGCCGCGGACGACCCGACCCTGGCCGCGTTCTGGGCGGCCCCGTGGACGGTCTCGGCGCTCGTGCGCCCCGGTCGGACCCGGCCGCTCGTCGTGGTCTCGGCCGAGGGGATCGGCTTCGCCCGGGTCGGCCGGACCGAGGGCGGCACCACGGCCTTCGCGGCGGAGGCGTCGGCGAACGTCTACCGGACGCTCGTCCGCGCGCTGCTCGGCTGAGCGACCCGGACCTCCTGCCGGTCGGACGACCCCGGACAGCACGATGCCCGCGCCGTGGGGCGCGGGCATCGTGCGGGGGAGTCCGTGTCGTGGACAGACCGGTGCTGTCGGTGGAGTCGGGACGTGATGTCTGGTCAGGCCGTCGGGTCAGGCTGCGGGGCCGGCGGTCAGGGTGACGGTGACGGTCTTCGCGGTGCCGTCGCTCGTCGTGTAGCCGATCGAGACCCGGTCGCCGACGTCGTGGCCGCTGATCGTCTTCGTCAGCTGGTCCGAGCTCGTCACCGCGGTGCCGTCGACGCTGGTGATCGTGTCGCCCGCGGCCAGTCCGGCGCTCGCGGCCCCGGAGCCCTCGACGGTGCCGGCGATCGGCACCCCGCTGGTCGTGCCGGTCGCGGTGCTGCTGATCTGCACCCCGAGGAACGCCGGCAGCCCGATCGTGATCGTGCCCGACGAGTCGCCCGCCAGGATCTTGTCCGCGATCGACTTCGCCGTGCTGATCGGGATCGCGAACCCGGTGACGTCGGCCGTCCCCGAGGACGCGGCGGTCGCCATGCCGACGACCTCACCCTCGCTGTCGAGCACCGGGCCGCCGGAGTCGCCCGAGACGACCTGCGCCGCCAGCTGCAGCAGCCCGGTCAGGGACTCGGTGCCGGTGCCGGACTCGCTCTGCACCTGGATGTCCTGGTCGGTGGCGGTCACGGTGCCCGTCGCCGCCACCAGGTCACCGGTGCCCTCGGCGTTGCCGACGTCGGTGATCGCGTCACCGGTCGAGGCGCCGCCGTCGTCGTCGAGCGTGACGGTCGACAGCCCGGAAGCGCCCCGCAGCTTGAGGACCGCGACGTCGTTCGTCGCGTCCGCACCGACGACGTCGGCGGTGTACTGCTTGCCGGTCGTCTCGTCGGTGACCTCGATCGACGTCGCGCCCTGGATGACGTGGTTGTTCGTCAGGATCGTGCCGTCGGACGTCAGGACCATGCCGGTGCCGGCCGCCTGCTGCGACTGGTCGTAGCCGATCACGGTGTCGATCGTGACGACGCCCTTCTTCTGCGCCGCGGTCGCCGGGGTGGCGGCGGACTCGGAGGTGCTGCCGGTACCGGTGCCGTTGGTGCCGGTGCCCGAGCCCTCGGTGCCCGAGCCGTCGGTGCCCTGGCCCGGGACGGTGAAGCCGTTCGTGCCGCTGCCGTCACCCGTCGAGCCCGAGCCGGTGCCGGAGCCGGTGCCCGGGGTCGTGGTCGTGCCCTGCGACGAGCCCTGGCTGGACGTCGTCGTGGTGTGCACTGACGACAGCCCGAGCGCGGTGCCACCGGCAGCACCGACGATCGCGAGCGCCGCGATGCCCGAGCCGATCGCCAGCGCCAGCTTGCGGGAGCGTCGGTTCGTCCCCGGCGCGGTGCCGAACGCCCCGGTCCAGCCCTGCGGCGCGGCACCGTACTGCGCGGCACCGTACTGCGCGGCGCCGTACTGCCCGCCGTACTGGGCGCCGGTCGGGCCGCCCTGCTGCGTCCCGCCGAGTGCCGGGCTGCCGACCAGGTACGGACCGCGCCCGTCGGGGGAGTACGCGTACGGACCGGAGCCGTCGGGTCCGTACAGGTACGGACCGGAACCGTCGAAGGCGTAGGCGGGACGCAGGGACACCCGGTCCGCGTGCGGCGCCTCCCACGAGGGCAGCTGCTCCTGCCGCTGGGCCTGCTCCGGCTCGCGACGCTCGTCGTCCGGCATGGGGTTCGGGGTCTCGTTCATCGGTGCTCTCCGGTCGTTCCTCGCGGCCCGGTCGGCCGTCGATGGATGTCAGTACAGGCCCCGTTCCCATGACGACCCTATGAACGGACCATGGTGGTGCCGAGCAGCTGCTCGACGCTTGCCGACAGCGACGCCACTGCCCCTCGGAACCGCGCCGGGAGCATCCATTAGGCTCGCCTCACTTCCCATGCGATCCCGATCCGTCGCGCCTCCGGCGCCCGCTCCCGTGTCCCGGTTGGTGCTCGCCACCGTCCTCGCGGTCGTCGTGCTCGCCGTCGCGTGCGGCCTGAGCGTCGCCGTCGGGTCACGTCCGATCCCGCTCGGCGTCGTCGTCGACACGCTCCTGCACCCGGGGCGGACGGACGAGATCGGGCTCATCGTGCTCGGCAACCGCGTGCCCCGGACCGTCGTCGGGCTGCTCGCCGGCGCGGCCCTCGGTGTCGCCGGCGCCGTCATGCAGGGGATCACGCGGAACCCGCTGGCCGACCCGAGCATCCTCGGCGTGAACGCCGGCGCTGCCCTCGCGGTCGTCGTCGGCATCGCCGTGTTCGGCATCAGCGGGACCGCCACCTACCTGCCGTTCGCGTTCGCCGGCGCCGCGCTCGCCGCACTGCTCGTGTACGGCATCGCCGCCGTCGCCCGCGGCGGACTGACCCCGGTCGGGCTCGCCCTGTCCGGCGCCGTCACCGCCGCGGCACTGTCGTCCGTCACGACCGCGGTGCTCGTCACGAACGCCAGCCTGCTCGACCAGCTGCGCTTCTGGCAGGTCGGGGCCCTCGCTGGCAAGGACCTCCGCACCGCCGGCATCGTCGTGGCCCCGATCGTCGTCGGGCTCGTCATCGCCGTCGGACTCGGCCGTTCGCTCAACACCCTGGCGCTCGGCGACGAGCTGGCGGCGTCGCTCGGGCAGCGCGTGGTGCTCGTCCGGGCGGTCGGCGCGGTCGTCACCGTGCTGCTCGCCGGTTCCGCGGTGGCCGCCGCCGGACCGATCGCCTTCGTCGGGCTCGCCGTGCCGCACGCCGTCCGCCGACTGTCCGGACCCGACCACCGCTGGACGATCCTCCTGTCCGCCGTGGTCGCACCGGCGCTCCTGCTCGTCGCCGACGTCATCGGCCGGGTCGTCGCGTACCCGGGGGAGCTGCAGGTCGGCATCGTCACCGCGCTGATCGGCGCCCCGGTCTTCATCGCGCTCGTCCGCTCCCGGGTGGTGCGCGGACTGTGACGGCGACGACGACCCGGACGGACCAGCCTCGGCCGCGGGGGCCGGGGGGCCCCCCCCCCCCCGCCCCGGGGCGCGGGCGCCCCCCCCCCGCGGGGGGGGGCGGGGGGGGGCGCCCACGGCCTGCGCGTGCCTCCGGGAGTGGCAGGCGCGTGTCGTCGCTCCACGAGG